>CANEVK010000036.1 GCA_947442115.1 Bacteriovoracaceae bacterium
CTCAATCAAAAGGTCATCGACCTGATTTTTAGCATCTTTAAATTCAATCACGGGATCCAGAAGACCAGTTGGACGGATGATCTGCTCAACATATTCACCATGACATTTTTCCAGCTCATAATTGGCCGGTGTCGCCGAAACAAAAAGAACTTGATCAAGCTTAGATTCAAATTCTGTAAAATTAAGAGGACGATTATCAAGAGCACTAGGAAGCCTAAAACCATAATCAACCAGAGTTTGCTTACGGGCCCGATCCCCTTTGTACATGCCTCCGACCTGAGGAATCGTGACATGGGATTCATCAATCATCATCAGAAAATCTTTTTTAAAGTAATCAATCAGCGTGGGAGGAGCTTCACCAGCTTTGGCCCCTGACATATGACGAGAATAATTCTCAATTCCCGGACAAAAACCCATTTCTTCGAGCATCTCTAGATCTAAAAGTGTTCTCTGCTGAAGCCTCTGCTTTTCTACTAATTTATTTTGAGCTTCAAGTTCATTGAGTCTTTCTCGAAGTTCAAGCTTTATCTCTCCGACTGCACTCTTAAGTCGATCCTTACCAACAACGTAGTGACTTTTAGGATAAATATCGATGCGATTAAGTGATTGAAGTACTTTTCCTCGGAGTGGATCGACGAGAAAAATACCATCAATAATATCATCAAAAAACTCAATCCTCACGACCTGAGATTCTTCATAGGCCGGAAACACTTCCACCACATCTCCACGCACGCGAAAAGTTCCGCGATGAAAATCCATATCATTTCGCTGGTATTGAACGTCTACAAGTTTGCGCAAAAATTCATCTCGATCCATCTTATCTTGAGCAAATAAAATAATCCGCTGATTAAAATACTCCTCTGGGGCCCCGATACCATAAATACAACTCACCGACGCCACCACAATCACATCTTCACGGTCTAAGAGTGAGCGCGTAGCAGAGTGCCTCAGTTTTTCGATTTCATCATTGATGGCCGAATCTTTTTCAATGTAAGTATCCGAGCCGGGGACGTAGGCTTCAGGTTGGTAATAATCATAATAAGAAACAAAGTACTCCACGGCGTTGTTGGGGAAAAATTCTTTAAATTCTGCAAAGAGTTGGGCCGCGAGAGTTTTATTGGGCGCAAGAATCAAGGTCTTCTTCCCTAATTTCTGAATAATATTGGCCATGGTAAAGGTTTTACCGGAGCCCGTAACACCAAGCAGAGTTTGAACAGTTTCTTTGGCCTGAAAGGCTTTTGACACTTTTTCGATGGCCTGGGGCTGATCTCCCCTAGGAGAAAAAGCTGACTGTAATTGGAATTGAGCTGTCATTTTATTTACTCTTGCCAAACGGTTTCGTATGAATGAAATTAATCTAAAGTTTCATTCTAGGATTGTCTTATGGGTATGATGCTTCCTTGCATCAAATTTAATTATCACGCCTACATCCCCTTAGTACATCCTATTCTTTTCTGTTTAAATTTTCATTCATCATTTCATCAGGAGGACAATGGTCAAGCATTTCTTGTCACTCGCTAGTTTTACCCAACATGAACTCTCAGGCCTTATTGAGAAGGCCCAATCTTTTTCCCATCAACTTCAAAAACCCGAAAAAATTCCATCACTTCTACAGCATAAAATCATTGCCAATGTTTTTTATGAGCCAAGTACGAGAACTCGATGCTCTTTTGAAGTGGCAGCCAAAAGATTAGGTGCAGAAGTGATCAATTTTGTGCCTGAAAACTCCAGTGTCAAAAAAGGTGAAACTGTTTATGACACTCTTAAAACATTAGAAAGTCTAGGCGTTGAGTCGATTGTTTTTAGACACTCAGATGATCACCTCCTCGACGAACTTAAATCAGCTTTCCATGTTCCCTTTATTAATGCCGGGGCGGGAAAACTCGAACACCCCACTCAAGGCCTCTTAGATCTTCTGACTCTTTATCAAGAATTTGAAAAACTCCAAGGTCTTAAAGTGGCCATCTGCGGAGATATTAAGCACTCTCGAGTCGCAGGCTCCCTCATGGTGGCGGCCAAAATATTTGGCATTAAAATATTTCTCTGTGGGCCAGAATCACTAAAGCCCTCGTCTCAAGATCCATTGATCGAATCAGCCGACTTCGACTCTATCTTAGGAGAAGTCGATGCGGTCATGATGCTGAGGATTCAACTCGAGCGCCATGAGAGTCTAGAACTCGATGCCAAGTCTTACCATCATCAATTTGGAATGAATCAGCGTCGACAAAAACTGATGCAGCCTCATGCCATCATCATGCATCCGGGACCTTTTAATCGAGGGATTGAAATATCTGATGATATGGTGGAGCACCCTCAATCAAGAATTTTTAAACAAATGCACAATGGAGTGGCGGCCAGGATGGCGATTCTCGATTGGGCGATAAATCGGAAGGACTTATGAAAAAAATCAAACTCGTCCTTGAAACTGGTGAGCACTATATTGGAGAATCCGTTGGGTATGATCTTGATCATGCCTATTCCCTAGGGGAGCTGGTTTTTAATACCAGCATGACAGGTTATCAAGAAATTCTCTCTGATCCTTCTTACTGTGATCAAATGGTGGTGATGACATATCCACTTATTGGAAATTACGGTGTGAATAAAGATGATTTTGAATCCTTAACACCGGCCCTCAGGGGTATGGTGATGAAAGAGTGTGCTGAAGAGGGGTCAAACTGGCGCAATGAATACTCACTAAGAGAACTTCTTAAGCGTTTTAAAATTCCCGCCATCGCTGGAGTTGATACCAGAGAGCTAACTAAAAAAATTCGTGACCGTGGTGTGATGAAAGCGGTTTTAGTCCCTCTGGATTATCCCTCTCATAATCTTGAGCTTCTTCTTTCCAGAAGCCTGGGAAAAGATCAAATCGCGAGAGTCTCTATCAAAAATCCCATTCACTTTCCGGGATCTGGTAAAAGAATTATTCTCATGGATTTTGGGTACAAGAAAAATATCTTGAGCTCACTCTTAAGAAGAAATTGTGATGTGGTGGTGGTGCCTTGGAATACTAGTGCTGAGATGATTGAAAGCTACAGGCCTCAAGGTCTCCTACTTTCAAATGGGCCGGGGGACCCTAAGGATGTCCCAGAAGTCCTTCCTGTGATTAGAACGTTACAAAAAAAATACCCTCTTTTTTGCATCTGCATGGGTCACCAACTTTTTGCGCTGGCCAATGGAGCAGATACAGAGAAATTAAAATTCGGTCACCGCGGTGGGAACCATCCGGTGAAAGATTTAAAACTTGGAAAAGTTTTTATGAGTTCACAAAATCATGGCTACGCCGTCACCATGGACTCCATTAAAAAATCCGACCTAGAAGTGACTCAAATTAACTTAAATGATGAAACGATTGAAGGATTAAAACATAAAACTTTTCCGGCCTTCTCGGTTCAATATCACCCGGAAGCCGCTCCAGGACCTGAAGATACTGCATGGCTCTTTGATGATTTTTTAAAAAGTATAAGGAATTAACATGGCAAAAAATCCTAAGCTGAAAAAAGTTCTCGTGATTGGATCAGGCCCCATTGTGATTGGGCAGGCCGCTGAGTTTGATTACTCAGGAACCCAGGCCGTGAAATCTCTCATCGAGGAAGGCATTGAAGTGGTCCTTGTGAATTCAAATCCTGCCACGATCATGACGGATAAAGAAACCGCCCATAAAGTTTATATCGAACCCCTCACAAAAGAATTTCTGCTCAAAATTATTCATAAAGAAAAACCAGATGGACTTCTCCCCACACTGGGTGGGCAAACCGCTCTTAATCTTGCCGTTCGACTTGAAGAGGAAGGTTATTTAAAAAAATTAGGTGTGGAACTTTTAGGATGTAAAGTTGAGACCATCCAAAAAGCTGAAGATCGAAAACTTTTTAAAGAACTCATGATCGAGATTGGAGAACCGGTTCCAGATAGTCGCATCGTTCACACCCTCGTAGAGTCATTAGATTTTGCTAAAAAAATTGGCTACCCCCTGATCGTTAGACCGGCCTTCACGCTCGGTGGAACAGGTGGTGGTATTGCTAAAAATGAAGAGGAACTTATCACCATCACGACCTCAGGTTTAGCTGCTTCACCTATCGAGCAGTGCCTGATTGAGCGCTCGATCGCTGGCTTTAAAGAAATTGAGTATGAGGTCATCAGAGACTCAAAAGATAATTGTATCATTGTTTGCAACATGGAAAATATTGATCCGGTTGGAGTTCATACCGGTGACTCCATCGTGGTCGCTCCAAGCCAAACTCTAAGTGATAAGGAGTATCAGCTCCTGAGATCCTCGGCGCTAAAAATCATTCGCGCTCTCAAAATTGAAGGGGGCTGTAATGTTCAGTACGCGCTGGATCCACACTCCTATCAATATTATGTGATCGAAGTGAATCCTCGAGTCTCTAGATCTTCGGCCCTGGCCTCCAAGGCCACTGGCTATCCGATTGCCAAGATTGCCGCAAAAATTGCTATCGGTCTTGGACTTGATGAAATTATTAATCCTGTGACGAAAAAAACCTACGCTTGCTTTGAGCCGGCCCTGGATTATGTGGTAACAAAAATTCCTCGTTTTCCCTTTGATAAATTTGTGACGGCCAATCGAAGACTTGGCACTCAGATGAAGGCGACAGGAGAAGTCATGGCGCTTGGTCGCTCCCTGGAAGAATCTCTTCTTAAGGCCGTGCGCTCTCTCGAGGTTGGACTTTTCCATCTTGAACTTCCTGAATTTCGTTATAAATCTCTAGATGAAATCAAAGAGAAAATTCTTAAGCAAGATGATGAGCGGCTATTCGCCATATCTGAAGGAATGCGCCAGGGATTAAGCTGTGAAGAGGTGCATGATCTCACTCAAATTGATTTTTTCTTTTTGAGAAAAATTCAGGGGATCATCCAAACTGAAAAAGAGCTGGCCCAAGTTGGAAAAAATCCTGACATGATCCTTAAGGCCAAGCGCCAAGGCTTCTCGGATAAATATCTGGCCAATCTTTTTAAAGAAAGTGAGCTTGATTTTAGTACCTGGAGAAAAAAACATGGCATCAGACCCGTGTTTAAAATGGTGGATACCTGTGCCGCAGAATTTGAATCATCGACTCCTTACTACTATTCAACTTATGAGTCACAAGATGAAGTGCTTGAGTCAAATCGTAAAAAAGTGGTGGTGCTGGGATCTGGCCCTATTCGCATAGGCCAGGGAATTGAATTTGACTATGCCACTGTTCACGCCATCGAGGCCATCCGAGAACTGGGATATGAGGCGATTGTCATCAATAACAATCCGGAAACCGTCTCCACTGATTTTAATATTTCTGATCGTCTCTACTTTGAGCCACTCACTGTAGAAGACGTCATGCATGTCATCGAGCGAGAAAATCCGATCGGTGTGATTGTCCAGTTTGGCGGACAAACCGCCATTAATCTGGCCAAGCCCCTGAGTGAGCGTGGTGTAAAGATTTTAGGAACATCGGTTGATGATATTGACCGCGCCGAAGACCGCCGCCGCTTTGAAGAACTCTTAAAGGGTCTTAAAATTGCTCAACCACTTGGTTGCACCGTCACCTCTATTGATGAAGCGGTAGAAAAATCCGCTCACCTCGGTTTTCCAGTCATCGTACGTCCTTCCTATGTTCTCGGCGGCCGAGCGATGGAAATTGTGTATAACGAGACTGAGCTTGAGAGTTACATGAAGCGAGCAGTTCAAGTGAATCCAGAGCATCCGGTTTTAATTGATCGCTACATGATCGGGCGAGAGATGGAAGTCGATGCTATCTGTGATGGTGAAACTGTTTTTATTCCAGGAATCATGGAGCATATTGAGAAGGCCGGTGTTCACTCGGGAGATTCCATCGCTGTTTATCCTCCACAAACAGTGAGTCAAGATATTCTCAATGAGCTCTCTGAGACGACTCTTTCCATCACCAAAGCACTTAACATTAAAGGACTTATCAACCTTCAATTTGTGATTTATCACGGCGAGGTTTTTGTTTTAGAAGTGAATCCCCGCTCCTCTCGAACCGTACCTTTTCTTTCGAAAGTCACAGGTGTTCAAATGGCCAAAGCTGCGACTCGCGCCCTCATGGGAGAGAGTCTTATTAAGCAAGGATTTTTCCACGGAACCCTTAAGCCCAAATCAGACATTGCTGTGAAGGCCCCAGTGTTTTCATTTGCTAAACTATCAGATGTGGAAATTGCCTTAGGCCCTGAGATGAAATCCACGGGTGAAGTGATGGGTAAAGATAAAGTTTTTGAAAAGGCCCTGCAAAAAGCCTTCCTCGCAGCAGGAGTTAATATTCCAGATTCAGGAACTATTCTCGCGACGATTAATGATTTAGATAAAGAAGAGGCCCTCAAACTTTTTAAACGCTTTCATCAAGTGGGTTTTGATTTTATCGCCACGGCCGGAACTGCCAAGCTTCTCGCTGATTCAGGCATACCTGTCAAAGTCGTGGACCGCATCGGTCAGTCTGAGAATGATATTTTAAGTGCAATTAAATCTGGGCGAGTGTCACTCATTGTTAATACCATCTCAAAAAGTAAGAACGTTGAATCCGATGGATTTAAAATGCGCCGCACGGCCGTTGAGCGTGGGCTCCTTTGTCTCACCTCTTTAGATACCACAGAAGCGCTCTTAAAAACCATTGAGCGCACGACTTATATGATGGAGCCCCTTTCATGATTCCTGCTGAAAAAATTATTGTGGCCTTGGATACGCAAGACCCTGTGATATGTACGGATCTGCTCCATTCACTCTCTTCTTCAAAAGTCTGGGTCAAAATTGGTATGGAGCTTTTTTATGCTGAAGGACCCAGAGTCATTCATGAGGCCAAAGCTTTGGGTCTCAATGTTTTTTTAGATCTGAAGCTGCATGATATTCCTCAAACTGTGGCCAGTGCGCTCAAGGCCCTCAGTCGTCTTCCGATTGATATGATCAACGTCCATGCCGCTGGCGGACTGGAGATGATGCAAAGAAGTTATGAGGTCTTGGCTGGTCTGAATAAGAGACCACTTCTTATCGCTGTGACTCAACTCACGAGTACTTCAGAGGAGCAGATGCAGCGAGAGCAAAGGATTTCTGGATCCATCCAAGACTCTGTTCTTCATTACGCTCACCTTGCTCATCAAGCGCATTTTGATGGAGTCGTCTGCTCACCTCATGAAATAAAACTTATTAAAGAAAACATTGGATCAACATTTCTCACCGTGACTCCGGGGATTCGTCCAGCGGGAGTTGAAAGTCATGATCAAAAACGCATCACCACACCTCGTGAGGCCTTGGCCCTTGGAACTGATTTTATGGTGATTGGACGCCCTATCACAGGGGCGAAAAATCCACGCGAGGCCCTCGAGACTATTCTTCAAGGAAATTAACATGCTGACTTCTCAAGACATTGCTCAGATTTTACTCAAAGAAAAAGCGGTTTTTTTAAGACCTGAGGAACCCTTCACTTGGGCCTCGGGAATTAAATCTCCTGTCTACTGTGATAACCGCCTTCTCATTTCATCAGTAGAGGCCAGAGAAAAAATTATCCAGGCCTTTGCTGATCAGATTCGCTCGCTTAAGGTTGATGGAATTGCTGGAACCGCCACGGCCGGTATCCCGTGGGCCGCGTGGATTGCTCATGAACTCAAGCTTCCTCTGATTTATGTCAGAAGCTCCAGCAAAGATCATGGGCGCCAAAACGCTATTGAAGGACAGCTAGCTCCAGGAAAAACCTGTGTGCTCATTGAGGATCTTATTTCAACGGGCAAAAGTTCAATTGCTGCGGCCAGAAAACTTCAGGAAGCAAATCTTCAAGTTAAAGACGTCAAAAGTATTTTTACTTATGGCTTTCCTCAAGTGGATGGACTTTTTAAGGATGCAAATCTTAGTTTTAGCTCACTCTGTGACTTTGAGACCTTGGCGCAAGTGGCCTATGATGATAAAGTTTTAGACTCTGAAACTTTAACCCATGTTCTCAGTTGGAGAAAAAGTGTTGTGTTCCCATGAATGAATTAACTTATAAAAATAAAAAACTTCAATTCGCTGGCCAGGATATTAGTACTCTGGCCAAAAAATTTAAAACACCTTTTTTTGTCTATTCTGAAGAAATGCTGACTCAAAACTATGAACAGTTTTCTCATGGGGCCCTGAACGCTGGATTAATAAATCCCTTAATTTGTTTTGCGCTCAAATCAAATCCCAATAAAGAACTCATCAAGATTCTCGCTAAATTAGGTTCGGGAGCCGACATTGTTTCTGGTGGAGAATTAAAGCGCGCCCTTGAGGCGGGAATTCCCGCTGAAAAAATCGTTTTTTCTGGTGTAGGTAAAACTCAAGAAGAAATTGAGTTTGCTCTTAAGCTTAAAGGTCAGGGTCTCAATTCCTTTAACGTTGAATCGCTAGAAGAATTAGAGCTCATTAATCAGTGTGCGAAGAAATTAAAAAAGACGGCCCGGATTTGTTTTCGCTTAAATCCAGTGGTTCAACCTAAAACTCATAAATATATTTCTACCGGAAATAAAACTCATAAGTTTGGACTGCTTGAAAAAGATATTCTCCAAAGCTTGGGACACGCGAAATACTGGAGTCACTCAAAGCTCGTGGGCCTTTCGGTTCACATTGGAAGCCAGCTGTTAGATCTCAAGGCAACGAAGACGGCCCTCGTTCGTCTTTCAGATGTCGCCTTAAAAACCAAAGCCCCTTTAGAGTTTTTAGATGTGGGTGGTGGTCTCGGTGTGGATTATCATCCGGATGAAACTCATAAGATGCCACATATTGATACTTATATGAGTCTCATCAACGAGACACTTCAAAAATCATTTTACGCAAAATCGAGTCTCAGACCTCGTATTGTATTTGAGCCCGGAAGAAGAATTGTCGCGAAGGCGGGACTTTTTGTGATGAAAGTTCTTCGTAATAAAATTTCTGAAGATAATCATTTTGTGATTGTTGATGGTGGGATGAATGATTTCATGCGCCCTTCCCTGTATGGCGCTTATCATGCGCTCTTACCAGTGAAAGATGCGCCTAAGACTGAGAAGTGCCATGTGGTAGGCCCCATTTGTGAAACCTCAGATTGCTTTGGCTCTGATCGTCCTCTTCCCGTTTTAAAAAGTGGTGATCTGCTGGTCCTTAAAGACACCGGTGCTTATGGCTACAGTATGGGTTCAAATTATAATCTCCGAGGACGCCCCCTTGAGCTACTCCTTGAGAAAAAGAAAAAAATCAGGGTGATTAATAAGGCCCAGGATTATTCAGAATTAACCTAAAAAAAAAGGGCCCTTTCGGGCCCTTTTGCTTATCGTATCTTATAAACAAGAGTCTTCGACGTTTCGAGTGCATCACCATACTGAGAAGCATTCATCAAGCTTCCCTTGGCCTTAAAGAAGGCTTTAGCTGTTAAGCTATATTTTCCATCTTCAAGATTTACACCAAGGCGATCAATGTTCACATCAGCAGCTGAACCAGTGTTACTTGCTTTGATAACAATTTCTGAAGCTGTTAGCTCACGATCAAAGAGAACCTCATCAGATCCAAAGAACTTTTTCTTTTCAACATTTAAAGAGAAAGCAACATATGGATTATTATTCACTGGGCCCAATCCAAAAGTAAGAATAGAGTTTGAAAGAGAGATATTAGTCATCTTCAATGCTTTTAGAACTGGAGTTGATTCAATAAGCTCAATTGAATAAAGAGCATCCATGAACTTCATCGTTCCATTCATGCGAGAGCGGATATCTTGATTTTTCAAGACGAGGAAGAATTTCTTAGAACCATCGGCCTGGATAGAAAGAGTGTCACCAAGAAGAGATACAGTGAATCTCTCACCTGGAGTGGCTTCCATCGTAAGTTTTGTCACATCAAGCATCACGCGAGCATCAACATCGAAATCTTTAACTTCGTATGGAATTTGAACTGTCTGCTGACATGGGTAAGCCACTTGACGATAAACGGGCTCTCTCCAACAGTTTCTTCCGCCTGGATGAGGGCGCGGGCCAGGGCCTGGACCCGGATAACCGCCGCCTGAGCAGATTGTACGGTAGCCAACAACCTCAGTTCTATAACAAGTCGTCGTACGAGTTTCAGTACGATATTCAGTATGAGTTTTCTCACCACGAAGAATCAGTTCAACTGAATCTTGAGAGCCATCATAAGTAAAAGATTTTGATTCACCACTAGAGGCCAGTGTGGAAAATGAAAGAGCGAGAGACAATAGTCCAACAACCAATTTCATAGTTAACTCCTAGGTATTTAAACGTAACGGGTCAATACCACTAGAAGTATCACAGGGCAATGATTGTGAGGAGCCTTGGTTAGTCTTTGTAATTTTTACAGCGGTTTCTAGGGCCATTTTGGCCCTATTTTGAAATGAACCAGTAAAGTCCGAAGCTTAAATTTAGTTTATTATCATTAAACGAGAAGAAGGACGCCACAGCAATTTCTATAAGAAATAATAAATCATCCAGGAAAAATCTTGTTATTTTCACAAGACCCTCTCCAGGATGAGACTGGTTCATTTCAAAATTTTAAGTAGTTTTAATTTACTGAATCTTCCAATCCGTCGAACCATCCGGATTATCTTTCAGCACAATATTTTTTGCTGTGAGTTCTTTGCGGATTTCATCGGCCCGGGCCCAATTTTTCTCTGACTTAGCGAGCTTTCTTTCTTCAATCAGTTTCTCAATCCAGGCCGCATCCACACCACTGGCCGAAGTGTCTTGCTCAAGCTCCTTAAGCTTCTCTAAAACGGCTTGAGGGTTTTCTGCCACAAGCCCCAAGGCCGCTGAGACAAATTTATTCGTTTTAAAAACTTGCGCTAGGGATTCATTACTTAAATTTTCTTTTTGCGCCTTCACATATCTTAAGAATGAGAAGTAGTGCCCCATCGCTCCCGCTGAATTAAAATCATTGGAGAGCTCTTCCATCATTTTATCCAAGCATTTTTCAATCTCAGGATCACACTCTCCTAAGGAGCTGGCCTTCATATTCTGGCACTCAAGAACAAATTCATGAATACGCTTCACTTCATCTAGGGCCTTTTGAATGACTTCGTCACTCCACTCAAGGCGCGCACGGTAGTGCACGGAAAGCAGCACATGTCTGAGAACCTGGCCTCCGTACTTCTCAACGAAGTCACGGATCTTCACCACGTTGCCTAAAGATTTACTCATTTTTTCAGAGCCAAAATTTAAAAATTCATTATGGGCCCAATTGCGACAAAAGGGACACTGATTGGCCGCTTCGGATTGAGCAATTTCATTTTCATGGTGAGGAAACATCAGATCAACGCCACCATGATGGAGATCAAGAGTTTTACCGAGAAACTTTTTGGCCATGGCCGAACACTCGATGTGCCAACCTGGACGCCCTTTCCCCCATGGAGAATCCCATGAAGGCTCCCCGGCCTTGGCCGGCTTCCAGAGCACAAAGTCCGCAGGATTTTTTTTCTTCTGATCCACTTCAACTCGAATCCCGTGCTGAAGAGATTCTAAATCTTTCTTGGATAATTTTCCGTACTCAGCAAAACTTGGCACATGAAAAAGAACTTCACCATCCACCACATAGCCTGATCCATTCTTAATAATATCTTGAATCATGTCGATAATTTCAGGCATGGTTTCAGACACTTTAGGTGTGTGAGTTGCTGGCATCATCCCCAGTGAGTTCATGTCTTTTTCACACTCTTTCACAAATAGGGCCGCATGCTCTAAAGCATCTCGCTTAAGCTCGCGAGCGCGGTCAATAATCTTATCATCCACATCAGTATAATTTCGAACAAAAGTCACATCATAACCAAAAGCTCTGAGCACGCGATTAAAAAGATCTCCTACCACGAGGGCCCGGGCATTTCCGATATGAAGAAAATCATAAGTCGTGGGCCCACAGGAATAGAATTTCACTTTCCCTGCCTCAATCGGCTCAAAGGTTTCTTTTTTACGAGTTAGGTTATTATGAATTTTAATTTCACGAGGCATAATTATCCTTTCAAATGCTCAACTCTTTTTTTCAAGACAGTCACGGGTGTGAGTGGAATCAGAAATTTTAAATCCGGGCCGTGATCATGTCCCGTCAGGGCCGCGCGCACACCTTGAAAAAGGGGCTTACCTTTCACGCCCATTTCTTTTTTCACATGATCCATCCACGTATTAAGTTCTGCCTCAGTCACAAATTCACTGCTCGCCTTCTCTACCTCTGCACTAATAAAAGAAACAATTTTCGGCGTGGTTTCCCAGCTCATGATTTCTTTTAAAGGTTCCGTCATCTCTGGCTTTTCTTTTAAGATGAGCTCATTCACGAGTTTCGGAAAATCCGTCACAAACTGAGCGTACTTTGTGAGAAGCCCCACACAGGAGTTTTTCCACTCAGCACTTTGCTTTTTAAAGAACTCACTCTCTGGCTCTTTTTCAATCAGCTCAATAAGATCACTGACAGGCATCTTCTTCACATGCTCACCATTAACCCATTTGAGTTTTTCAAGATCATACATCGCTGCATGGGCCGAGAAACGATCAAGGCTAAAGACTTTAAAGAGATCTGTCTTATCAAAAATATCTTTCTCCTCAGGATGAGACCAACCTAAGAGGCAAAGATAGTTACACATGGCCTCTGGGAGGTAGTGTTCATTACGATATAAATTCACTGAGGTGGCCCCATGGCGCTTAGAAAGTTTCTGACGGTCATGTCCAATCAACAGAGACACGTGAGCAAACTCTGGAAGTTTTGCTCCCAGAGCTTCATAGATCATGAGCTGGCGAACAGTATTGTTAAGATGATCTTCCCCGCGAATAACGTGAGTGATGTCCATCAACATATCATCAATCACGCAGCAGTAGTTATACACCGGAAGTCCATTGGATCTCACGATCACAAAGTCTCCCACCATACCTTCTGGATAAGTCACATGACCTTTTACTTTATCATTCAAGGTATAAGACTTTTTGTACGCGCGAAAACGGATCGCTGCTTTCTCACCTTTTTTTACGCGCTCTAAAGCTTCAGCTTTAAACTGAGGCTCTTTCCATTTCCCTTCATAGTGCGGATCACGCCCTTCAGCTTCGGCCTTCGCCTTCATCGCTTCGAGTTCTTCTTCAGTACAGAAGTCATAGTAAGCGAGATCTTTTTCAATCAAAGTTTGAGCATATTTTTGGTAAATTTCTGAGCGCTCAGATTGGCGGTAAGGGGCATACTTAGGATTGGGTTTATCCGGACCTTCATCGTGGTGAATCCCGAGCCATTTAAGATCATCAATTTGAAGTCTTTCGTACTCAGCTTGGGAGCGTTCAAGATCTGTATCTTCGATCCGGAGGATGAAAGTGCCTCCAATGGCCTTAGCGTAGAGATAATTATAAAGAGCGGTTCTAGCACCCCCGATATGAAGGTACCCAGTTGGGGATGGGGCAAAACGGACACGTACAGTCATAGCAATGGCTCCTCAATAATGAATGAGCAACATCCTACACTTAAACGAGGTCCTTTGAGA
>CANEVK010000037.1 GCA_947442115.1 Bacteriovoracaceae bacterium
AAGGTCTTACCCATAAAAGATTTTCAAAGGCCATTCGTTCATTAATTCTATTCTTCACCCCGCGGCGAAGGCCATGTCGAAGTCCATTTTTCTTTTCAGATATTTTGTTACCCGAGATTAAAAAGCTCTCAGTCGTTCGAATATCATAGAGAGGAATGTAGCTTAGATCAAAGTACTCCCAGGTTTTATTTTCAAAAAGATGCCAAGTAAAACCAAGGACGCCAATCTGCCAGTGTGATTGAGGTGTTCCTAACTCACTAAAGTATTGAGAATTATAGTTAATAAGACTTAAAGAAGAAATGGAATCACTTAAACGATGAATGACAAATTGAGCTTGTCCCTGATGTGTTTTAGTCGAGACCTGTTCTTTAGTGAGAGGATCTTTGAGTTGAGTCTCTTGAGCTTCAAATTGTCCACTCAAACGATATTTCGAAGCAACGTTTCCGGCCCGTGCACCTAAGCGATAGCTTTGCCCATCATTGATGGATTGTCGGCTAAAAGGAGAAGCATAGAGTGAGACTCGAAAGTCTTTTAGGTCTCTGCGCATTTGATCTTGATTAAGGGCCTGTTCCACAAAGAGCTTGCGGCGCTCGGGTCCTATTGTTTCAATTAAATCTCTCTCAGTCAGTTTTTCAGGTAAATCACTTTTTACAATAAAGGGATCTGGATTGGCTTCAGGTTTTTTATTATCACTTGGATCATTTATTTTTGTGATTTGATCTCTTAATTTAGCTTCTGATGAGGGAATTTCTTGATCACCCATTCCCACCAGTGTGTAGCTTAGATCTTTTGAAATGGTTTCTGAGTAGGGAATTCGGTAAAGTTTCCAATAGGATTCATTGGCCTTGGTATTAAGGCAAATGGCCCTGGCCGAATAGCCACCCTCTTCTTGAGAGAGCTTGGCATGATCATGAATTTTAATACCATCCTCAAGCCCACGATTAATAAAAATGATATTGCGATCTAAAACCTTTAGAATTTTGACATTTTTTAAGCGCTCAAAAGATTCGAGCGCAAAACTAGGTAAAGTGATAAGAAGACCCAAAATAATCCACATATCTAAAAGTGTAATCTATTTTGGGCGGTTTAAAAGTGATTAGTAATTAAGAACTGAATGAACCGGATGGCCCTCTTCGGTAAACTTATTCAAAAAAGTCAGGTTAATAAGAAGAGATAGGGCCTTAACATCAAATTGGTTCTTTTGGCATAAATTCATGACCGCCTTCAGAGTTCCACCAGTGGCCAGAACATCATCAACAAGGACCACTCGACCTGGTTTTTGATTCACAATCATTTCAAGCGTGTCAGTGCCATATTCCAGAGTATAAGTTTCAGCGATCACTGGAGGGGGAAGTTTTCCTTTTTTTCTGACAGGAATAAATCCTTTACCTTTGAGCGTGGCCATCGCAGCACCCAGAATAAAACCTCGAGACTCAATCCCGATGACGTAATCGATTTCTTCCCACTTGATAGTACTGGCCATGGCCTCGATGACCTCATGAAAACGCTCTTGCAGTAGAGGCGTAATATCTTTAAAAAGAATGCCAGGCTTTGGGAAATCTGGAACATTTCGTATATGACTCTCAAATGAATGCATAAAACTTCCTTAGGGATTTAAGTGAATCCTGAAGCTATCAGGGTCGGGCCAAAAATTGAAGGGCCATGCCTAGGATTTAGTCACTCTAGGGGTAATTGACACCCTAAAACCTCTAACAGACTGAAAATTCAATCAATTAATGGCCCGAGCTTTGCTCAATTCAAGCCAAGAGGTGCCCATGATGACTAAAATACTTTTTGTTTTAATTCTGGCCTTCATATCTTTAACTCAAGCTTTTGCTCGGGAGCATAACCGAATTGAAACTTTAGGGGTCTCTAAGGCCGGCCAATTTGTGGCCTTAGAAGAATATGCCTATGAAGCCGCTAGTAACAACTATGTTGTCACGGTAAGAGTGATAAACGTTTGGACTCAAGAGTATGTTGGGAAAATGATCAAAGTGGTTAAAAAAGCTGATCGGCCAGCTTATCTTGACCTCGCTCGAGCTGAGGCCCGTCGTTTGGCCCAAGATGATCTTATAAAGTTTAAAATTTCTGGGACCTAGGTAGGCAAATTTGGCCCCTGCTGAAGTCCATCGCTCTTTTCAAGTTAAAATATCTTAGGCTTTTCTTGGGAATTTCTCCCAAGGCTTAGGATCATTATGTGCGGACTTTTTGCTTTTCTTGGTGATGTTACTCAACTTAAAAATTTTGATGAAGTTTTTGCCACACTTGGGCATCGAGGCCCGGATGATTCTGAGATTTTAAAAATCGATGGGGGACATGCAACTTTTGGATTCCATCGTCTGGCCATTATGGATCCTACTCAAAAAGGTCACCAGCCTTTTGTGGATGATCAGACCGGTCATGTGATTGAGTGTAATGGAGAAATTTATAATTACGAAAAGCTAAAAAAAATCTATGAAAATTCTTATCAGTTTAAATCTCATTCTGATTGTGAAGTCCTGGTTCCAATGTATAAGGAATTGGGAATAGAGCGACTTTGCCAACAGCTTGATGCTGAATTTGCTCTTGTTATTTGGGATCAAGAAAAAAAGAAGTTACTCGCAGGACGAGATCCAATCGGTATTCGTCCTCTTTTTTGGGGAAAAACATCAGACGGAAAGATGATGTTTGCCTCTGAGGCAAAAATTTTAATGCCGTTTTGCCAAACAGTGGAAGCTTTTCCACCGGGACAATTCTACGATGGGGAGAATTTTAAATCTTATATCGATCTCACGACGGTGATTCATCATTCTCCTAAAGATCTTAACCAGCACTTAAAAGATATTCGAGAAAAACTCATTGAAGGCGTCAGAAAGCGACTCGTAGCAGATGTCCCCGTGGGATTTCTTCTGTCCGGAGGACTAGATTCAAGTCTTGTCTGTGCGATTGCCAATGACGTTCTAAAAAAACCGATAACGACTTTTGCAGTGGGGCTTGATCATAACCCTATCGATATTTACTATGCTCGGACAGTCGCTGAATATATTAAATCAAATCATCATGAAGTGTATTTTAATAAAGAACAAACTCTTGGAGTATTGGATAAACTTATTTGGCACCTTGAGACTTGGGATATTACAACCGTAAGAGCTTCCATCGGGATGTATCTTGTTTGTAAATATATTCGAGAGAAAACCAATATCAAAGTGGTTCTCACGGGAGAAATCTCTGATGAGCTTTTTGGTTATAAGTACACGGATTTTGCTCCCACCCCAGAAGCCTTCCAGCAAGAAGCCAAAAAACGTGTCGATGAACTTTATATGTATGATGTGCTTCGAGCAGACCGTTCTATCGCTGCAAACTCTCTTGAAGCACGAGTTCCCTTCGGAGATTTAGATTTTGTCCGCTCAGTGATGGAGATCCATCCCGAATTAAAAATGAACACCACGGGAATGGGGAAGTGGATTTTACGCAAGGCCTTTGAAGGAACGAACTTACTTCCTGATTCCATTTTATGGCGAGAAAAGGCAGCCTTTTCAGATGCTGTCGGTCACTCGATGGTGGATTATCTTAAGGAATATGCAGAGGGCCTTTACTCTGAAGATGCGGTGAAAAAAGCAGGTGAAAAATATGCGCATGGGACACCCTTTACGAAGGAATCTCTGCTCTATCGAGATATCTTTGAGAAGCATTTTAAGGGGCAAGGAAAACTGATTAAAGATTTTTGGATGCCGAATAAAGAATGGAGCAACTGTAATGTGGCAGATCCTTCTGCCCGAGTTCTTCCTAATTATGGAAAGTCCGGAGTCTAATTTAGGCCCACGGCCTTAAGGGCTTCATCAACAACAGAACAACTATCCGAACTCAAGTTCTTACATTCTTCAAGCAGAGCAACTCTGTAGTCTGCAAAATTTGAGTTCTCTTTAAGTCTTTTTGTCATGACCTGATAAAAAAGTTTAGCCGATTCTTCAGGCCCGATCACAGACATCACGAGTGCGGCCATACGGTTGGGAATACCACTTAAGATATGCACACCACAGTTATCATTGTCTGAAGTCGGAACACAATTCTCAGCAAATTTTTTAAAATATTCATGTTTCAGGTCTCTCATATGGGCCGGTTGAGGAGAGAGACCTTTATAAGGATCCATCATATCTCTGAGGGCCTTTGCTCTTTGTGCATATTCACCATAGAGAACTGTGGAACCAATGAGATAAGGATTTTTCGGATTGTTGTGAACTTGGTTAACGATTGAACCAAATACATCTGCAAGATGCTCATTTAAGGCCCCAGACTGTCCTTCATATTTTAGGTTTGAAGTCGATTGAATTACAGCATGTGTAAACTCATGTCCCACTACATCGAGGGCCTTTTCAAAATTATCTAAACCTTTTTTACTTCCGGCCCCAAAAATGAAACGATTCTTTGCCCAAGCAGCGTTTTCTCGGTTCCCTAAAAGATCATAAATTGTAAATTTATTAACATTAATTGAAGCTTGGATTTCAGCACCTTTATTGTCCCAGCTCTTATGATTCAGTTCCTCAGCGTAGAAATCTCTCACCTTCTCTAGGTTTTCATTTAAAATTTTTGCTGTTTTTGGAATGATTAGAGCCTTCTTCTCACCATCTTCAAGCACTAAATATCCTGGCTTAAAAAGATTTATAATTTGAGGAACAAACTTGGCATCATAAATTTTAATTTTCCCATTTTCATGGGCCAGGGCCGAAAAAGACAAACAAGAAAGAGTGAGCAATAGACCTTTTATTTTCATGGTTCATTCCTTATTCAAGTAAGTGCGGAAATGTTCTACCATGAATCTGAATGGGCCAGGGAAAGGTCTGTAAAAATAACTTAGGCAAAAAAAAAGCCCCTCCGGAGAGGGGCTTATACGCTTATTTAGGGTCTAAAAGTTTCAAAGGTTTTAACCGGCATATCCTGGCCAAGATTATAGTGGTGGCCACCTAATATGCCTAAAGTCTCTTCATTAATTTTAAAGACTTGTGAGAATCCCTTGGTTTCCTTGAGGCAGCGGCCCGTATGGTCCCAAAATCCTGTGAGCATATCTTGGCGATAAATGTGGGAAACATAATCGTAGTCCATTTCAGAAAATTTAAACATGCCACCAAAAACAAAAAGTTGATTATTAATGATCTCAGCGGCTGGAGCAAAGGTTGGGAAAGGTAGAGGAGAGAGCTCTCGTGAAAAACCACTTATGGGATCAATGGACGTCACATTATTAAGAAGCTCAAAATGTGAAGCTCCCTGGCCAAGTCCACCCACGAGTAGAATTTTTCCTTCGTGCTCAATTCCCGTCAAGGCCCGACGAACAGGTTGAGGTATTTTAAAGCTAGCAAGTTCAATTTTTTCTTTCTTAAGGTCAAAAACTTCAATGCTATCTAAAAAAATACCATCTAGATCATTCTCAAATTTAGGGGTTGAATTCCAGCCCCCAACTAAATAGACCATCTCATTAATTTTCACAGCAACATTAGATGAGCGCGGAGAAAGGAGTTTTCCAATAGTTTCCCATTTATTGGACGTAATATCGTAGCGGTCAATTTGGTCTAATGATTTCCATTTTGGTTTATGTATTTTAGAAAATGCAAATCCTCCAAAAGCATAAATATAATGACCATGGGCCGCTATTTGATAACCATGGGCCTTCGCTGGTCTTGGGGCAAGCTCTTTCCATGTTTGAGTTAAAGTGTCGTAAACGACAAATTGATCGCTAAAGGACTCCTCAGGATAGGTGTGTTCGGCCCCTTGATGACCACCGGCCATATAAATTTTTCCTTCATGTGAAACTGTTCCAAAAGAAGAACGAGCATTTCCAAGAAAAGAAGGAAGAGTCCCTTGATGAATAGATGTTTCACCTGAAAATTGAGGGGAATAAAGATCTAAATCAGCCTCAGATGAGTCTGCTGTAAGACTCGTCCATTCTCCTTTATTAACTGTATATAAACGGAAATGGCCTGATTTGTTGGAGGCAAAGGCGAGAGTATTATCTGGAAGAAATGTAGGGGCCATTTCATCTTTTTGATCATTCGTGGCTTCAAAAGTAATGCCTGAAGTTTTATCAGTAACGTAGATATTCCAGCTTCCAGATTTTTTTGAGGTAAAAGCAATCCAGCGCTCATCAAAAGAGAGAGTAGGTGACATACCTTCGGCCAGGATTTTTTTTGTCCCATCTAAGCGGTTGAGAAGGATAATTTCTTTTTTTGAACCAGTATTCCTTTGGTAAACAAGAAAATTTCCATCAGAAGAAGGACGTGGAAAATATGATTCCTCAGTCGAGTCAATAGGAGTCGCACTTTCAAGTGAGAAGTCAGCAAGTCCATCACCTTGTCTTGCCACTTCAGCTGCACGATCAAAAAAATAAATGGTGTTTTTGCCCTGAGGCCCTGGTGCTGAATAGAAAATCAATTTTCCATTTTTAGAGAACTTAGGATGTAAAACCATTCCCTTTGTTTGGGGATGAAATTTTTGAACAATATTTTTAGCTATATTTTTATAGGTGAGAGCAAGGTCTTGTTGATTTGGCCCTTCAACATAAACAAGTTCTTCCCCGTCCGGTGTAATATCAGGATAAAGAGCCCAATTTTTTGAAGCGAGATCACTTATGACTTGAGTTTCAGAGAGCTTTTCATTTTTTAGCATGACATATTTACCCTGCTGATCCTCTTTCATGTAAACAAAGTCAGCCAAAGCAGTTTGAATAAAAAATAGTCCGAGCAAAAAAGTCAGTTTCATTGAAGATTCCCCTTATTAAGACCCCAGTATCTTAGCCAAGTCACGACAAGCTCACAAACCAAATCAGTTAATGAATTCATGAAAAAAATCATTTTTTTCTCCATTTTTAAGAATGAAATGATGAGTTATAATGGACTTCATGGTTCGTGCCTACCGTACACATTTTCGCAAACTCTCACCTAACGTAAAACTCTTCTTGATTGGTAATGCTTTTCAAGGAGTTGGCCTCTCGATTTATGGTTTGCTTTTCAATCTCTATCTTAAGGAGCTTGGTTTTGGTGAATCTACTATTGGGGGTCTGATCTCTACGACCAGTTTGGGAATTTCCCTCATGGCCCTACCAGCAGCATTTTTTATAGATAAGTTTTTTGTGAAACATCTTGTGGTTGTAGGATTATTTTTTTCCTCCATCCTTTATGGCTCACAAATGCTGGTCACAGGGGAATCTTCGCTTTATGCCCTGGGATTAGGCGCAAGCATGTTTCAGGCGCTTTTTAATATTTCAGTGTCGCCATTTTATTTAAGAAATTCTTCACCAGATGTAAGAGTTTATCTTTTTAGTCTTAACTCCGCTCTGAACATGGCCGCTCATTTAGTGGGGTATTTACTGGGGGGATATCTTCCAGAGATTATTCGCTCGTTTTATCCTGATTGGGACGCGCTTGTACTTTATCGTTCATCCATTTTTGTTGCAGTCTCAATCATCTTTTGTTCAAATCTCATTTTCTTGAGGATTAAAAAAGTTTCTCGCCCTCACTTAAAAAGAAGTTTTTTACAAAATTTAAAAGAAAAAGATTGGGGGATTTTAGGGAAATTAATTATTCCGAAGTTGTGTTTTGCTTTTGGTGGTGGACTGGTTGTTCCATTTATGAATATTTATCTGAAGGATAAATTTGATCTCTCCACGAAAATGATTGGAATTTCCTACGCCTTACTTCAGTTCTTTATATTCATGGGTTTGTTTATGACCCCTGTTTTAGTGAAGAAAACAACTCATTTGCGTTTCATCCTTTTAACGGCAACACTCTCAATTCCTTTCATGCTGACCATGGGTCTCACAGGGAATGTTATTTTAGTTGTAAGTTCGTTTTTTCTGAGAGGAATGCTAATGAATATGTCCGGGCCTATAACATCTATGTTTGAAATGGAGCATGTCAGAGAGCAGGAATGTGTTTTTGCCTCGGCCACCATACTTTTCTTTTATCATATGGTTTATACATCAAGTACAAGACTCGGAGGAATACTCATAGAAAAGTATTCATTTGGTCCGACATTTTTCATGGCCGCCTTCTTTTATGCTCTTGCCATTTTTCTATATTATCATTTTTTTAAAAAAGAAGATTCAGTCATTATGAGAAATGAAGAAACTTTTATTGAGGCCGCTTAAAAAATAATTTCTGAAATTTTATTAAAGATTTTTTCCAGATTTTCAGCATCTCTTTTTTTGAAACGACTCACATGAGGAGAGTCTAGATCGAGAACTCCAAGGACAGTGTTATTTTTAATAAGTGGAATCACAAGTTCAGATCGAGATACAGAGTCGCAACTTATGTGACCGGGAAAGAGATGTACATCCTCAACGAGTTGAGTCTTGGATGTTGAGTAAGCACTTCCACAGACTCCTCTCTCAGGTTTTATGCGGATACAGGCCGGTTTACCTTGAAACGGGCCAAGGATAAGTTCCTTGTCAGTCTCGGACCAAAGATAGAACCCGCACCAGTTCATATCTGGAATGGTGTGATAGACCCATGAAGAAATATTAGCAAGATTCGCATAAAGATTTCTTTCACCTTCAATCAGTGAACATAATTCTTTCTCGAGGTCCTGATAGAAGTGATCAGAGCTGTAATTAGATTGAATGATCCACATGGAACTAAATCTCCTCTTTCAGCTTTTGGATAAAATCTTTCATATAGTTCGCCCTCAGGAGAGCTTCTTGCTTGGCCTTAGAGGTGTTCATTTTTTCAGGAAGTTTAAGCAGTTTGACAAAGTAATGATCCAACATAAATTCTTTATCATTTAATTCTCGATCTAAGGCCAGTGGATCATGAATATTATAAAAAGCAGTCTTCATTTGGGTGTTCACTGAAGCGCATCTTAGGATTCCAATCGCCCCTAAGGCATCGAGTCGGTCAGCATCTTGAAGAATGGCCGCTTCAAGATGAGAAGCTTGATGACCAGCTGAGTAGCTATGTTCGGTAATAATTTCTTGGATGAGATTAATTTCTTTTTCTGTAAAATGCGACTCTCTTAGTAAAACGGCAGCCCTCTCAGCACTCATCTTTGAGGCAAGAGAGCGGTCCGGATGATTTTTAGGCAAATTAACAATGTCATGACAGAAAGCCGCTGCGAGTAGACATTCCATAGTAACATCTTCTCCCTCAGCGAGAAGTTTACAATTTTGAATGACTCTTAAGACATGAGGCCAGTCATGAGCGGGATCTCCAGAGGGATAAAAAGGCAGGACAAGTTTGGAGAGTTTATCTAATTTTGGAGTCACTCGGACTTCATCCTATTTTTTATTTTTTTTACAACAAAACCTAGCATGGGAATGTGTTCATATACAAAAGCTCCCATATCAAAATAATCTCGGTGATAAATAGATTTCCCTTCATCATCAAAAGTGATGACAGAGTTTCCATCGACTTTGATGGGCTCACCTGAGTTGAGCTTGTCAGTCTCTAAGGTCATTGTCCAAACAGCGACAACCGTTTTTCCAGATTCATGAAACTCTGAAAAATCAAATTTGATCTTATTAACATTTTTATACATTCCTTCATAGTAGCGTTTGATTTTTTCGGCAGAATCAAGTGTTCCGACTGGATCAATAAACTTCACTTGAGGATGGTAGAATTCAGTCACAAGATGAAGTTTCTCTTTAGTAAGATTTTCAAAAAAATAAATAATCTTATCTTTATGCCCTAGGGTATTCATCGTTTGAGTGAATCCTGTCGTTATGAGTAATAAAAAAAATAAAAGATAATTCATGGAAACTCCTTATTCTCTGGCGGTTTTAAACCATCCTTTCCTCTTGAAATACCAAAATGCCACGATGGTGATAAGTCCCATCCCAAAAATGACAAAGAAAATAGCCCATTTTGAATGCAGACCTGGAAGATGGGTAAAATTCATCCCATAGAAAGATGCTATAAAGTTAAGGGGAAGAAGAATGGTAGAGAAAATGGTTAAAATTTTCATCACATCGTTGGCCCGTTGATCATTAAGAGCGATATGAAGCTCAAATAAGTGATCAAAGTTCGATGAAATATTATCCAATTGAAAATAAAGCTGATCCAAATTTTCTCTTAAATCTTGCAACATGGATTGGTCATTTCGCCAAAAATCCTTGGATTGATAAAGCACATCGTTAGTTTGTTTGGTGAGACGTTTCAGGACAAATAGTTTACGACGAAATTGATAAATTCTTGTCGTTGAAAGATGTTCATTCTTTCTGGCCAAAATTTCTTTCTCAAAATCATCGTAAAGATCTTGTAGTTTAAAAACAGAGGCTTCATAGGTTTTGATGACTGATAAGCATACTTGGTGGATAAGTTGAGTCAGAGTTTGTGGATAGTCACTTCTATTGGCCTTGTCACTCACGCGATTCAGATATTCAAGTTCTACTCGGTGAATCGTTATAAGTCGATCTTCAGTAAAGAAAAGAGCAATTTTGCGAGTTAACTCCTGGACAGTGGTATGATGTGGCTGAGATTCCAAATCAAAGCTTCTCATCATGAGGAAGTGACCCTCATCACTTTTTTCGTATTTCGGTAAATGCTCCGGTCTTAAACAGTCTTGAACTAAAAGATAGGGGATAGAGAATTCTTGGTTGAGACGTTCAAAATCTTTACCATCTGGTTCTTGAACATCCACCCATTGAAAATCATTTTTAAGAAGCTTTTGGCCAATCATGGGCCTATTAGAACATCAATAATAAGAGAAAGGGAAATAAAAAAGGCCCTCTTGCGAGGGCCCATATTTTTCATTTTATGAAATTGAGATTACCAACGGTTTCCACCACGGTCTCCACCGCGATCGCCACCACGGCCACCACCGAAACCACCGCGTCCACCACGGTCTCCACCGCGATCGCCACCACGTCCACCACCGAAACCACCAGTACGCGGCTCCATAGGACGAGCTTCATTCACAACAAGATTACGGCCACCCATATCTGAACCATTGAGTTTATCAATAGCAGCTGCAGCTTGGTCATCTGTCGACATTTCAACAAAGCCAAAACCTTTCGAACGGCCAGTGTCTCTGTCCATAACGATTTTAGCAGAATCTACTGAACCGAATTTTGAAAACAATTCGCTCAGAGCATCGTTTGTTGCTGAGAAAGGTAAGTTACCAACGTAAATTTTTTTACCCATAAAAACCTCCTTAAGGCCAGGGACGCGCTTTCAGAGGATCGGGGCCAGGGGACCAGAACACTACCGAGCGACTATTCATTAATACGAGCTATCTATTTAGCTCTACTTATTAAAATATAGCACAATTTAAGGTACTTACAAAATAGTCTGGCAATAAATGAATATTTGCCTAGGGCTTAAAAAAGATAAAAATCAGTAATTCCAGTAGTTTAAGCAAAAAAAAGGCCCTCTTGCGAGGGCCTTAGCAGTTATCAATTTAATTGATTACCAACGGTTTCCACCACGGTCTCCACCGCGATCGCCACCACGGCCACCACCGAATCCACCAGAACGACCACCACGGTCTCCACCGCGATCGCCACCGCGTCCACCACCGAAACCACCAGTACGTGGCTCCATAGGACGAGCTTCATTAACAGTGAGAGAACGTCCACCGAAATCAGCACCGTTAAGTTTTTCAATAGCAGCATCAGCTTCAGAAGCATCAGACATTTCAACAAAGCCGAAACCTTTAGAGCGACCAGTGTCTCTATCAGTTACGATTTTTGAAGAATCAACTTTTCCGAAAGATGCGAACATCTCTGAAAGTGATTCATTTGTTGCTGAGAATGGTAGATTACCGACATAAATTTTCTTACCCATAAAACCTCCGAGGCTTGAGTAGCGTCTAGAGGACATGGAGTAACTTTACTCGGGACTCTCTGAAACGACGTTAATGCCCCATATTTAGCATCAAAATAGTCCAAAAGCGACACAATAAATTAAATTCCCCTTCTTGTCCTCTAACCTGTTGTTATTACATATGATTTTGAACCTTTGCTGCTTGAGGGCGGGCCTCATTAACGGTCAGGGATCTTCCTCCGTACTGACTTCCGTGAAGTTCAGAAATAGCGCTCTGGGCCTCAGTATCATTCATCATTTCAACGAAACCAAAACCTTTGCTGCGTCCTGAGTCACGATCTAAAACAATTTTTGATGAAGAGATTTTTCCAAACGGAGAAAAAATTTCTAGCAAGGTATCGCTAGTTGAAGTGAAGGGAAGATTGCCGACATAAATTTTTTTACCCATGAATGACTCCTTAAAATTATTCCGCCTCTAGAGCGGTTTTCTTGGAGAGGATTTAACATGAATAAAAAGAGTCGAACACTTAAGATGTCTTAAGGATCAAGGCATTAAGCGGCTGCTTTCTTTTGAAGGATTTTAACCACAGCGCGCTCAATCTCTTGCGAAAAATTTTTTAAATTTTTTTTCATGAATTGCTGAATGGTTGCCTCATCAGCATGATGAGAGATCACGACATTATAGAGTTCATCAGCGGCACCTACAATCTCAGTGACCATATTTAAATTATTAGATCGATAAGCTGGGTCAGGACCTCGTCTGCGCATGTGATGGTTTTCTACCGCCTGATAAATAACGGCATCAAACCCTCCACATTTTCTTAATATTTCTCCACCTTTTTGTTGGTGTTGAGCAAATATTTTTTTTTCCTCATCACTCCATTTTTCTGGTTCTTCCTCTTTAAAGTCAGGATGAGATTCATAGAGTCCAATGTCATGGAGAAGGGCAGCTGTTCCAACAATTTTTATCGCTTTAAGGGATTCAATTCCCACCTCATTAGCGATCATACCTGCGATGAATGAGACCGTTGCGGTATGCTCTCGAGATTCAATGGTGTCTATAAAGCGTTTGAGGGACTCACTTTTCATTTTCATATTTTTCATGAGTCCAACACTTTGATTGAGAAATGTATTGGCGATATCAAGGTTTTCTTGAGAAATACCTGTTCTAGAAAGACTTTGAGCAATGTTGGCCCCAAAATTGATAACATTACGAAGCTTTTGTTTCGTCTCAGCTTTGTCATTTCGCATGTCTTTTTTGGTTATTTCCTCGCACAGTCGAATATATTTTTTATGTTCCTCTTTAGGGATGTGGAAGTGTAAAATTCCTTTTTGTGAATAGTTTTTTACAATCGCATCCTGAAAAGTATCACCAGAATTAAGAATTTTAATAAATTTAGAGGGACCAAGTTTAATAAAGACATTAAAGAATGATTTATCAGAAATAATAAAATCATCTAAAGGAATAGGAACATAACCATCATCTACAAGTTGTAACTCTACCTCTTTAGCTTCTTTTGTCGCTTCAATGTCTGTCCAAGTCTCTTTAGAGGTAAACATCTCATCAATTTGCTCAGCAAGAACTGAAAACTTTTTAGGGCCTCTAATGATGTTTACATATCC
>CANEVK010000038.1 GCA_947442115.1 Bacteriovoracaceae bacterium
GAGCGAGATACGGGTGTATTTCTGATGTATGCGCCGGCAGAAATCCGTAAAAGATTTAAAGATCTCACATCAAATAATCTGAAAGGTACGGGAGATTATGGGATGTTTGCTATCGGAGCTTATAATGGTCAAACTCTGAATAAAGGTGAAGAAAATAATGATCTTCACCGAGTGGTGCGTTTAACTTATCCTTTCAAACTTCAGAGTGGACAATTTATTGAAGCTTCTTTGCAGGCGTATGAAGGGCAGTACAGAACAACAGTGGCACCAATCAAAGATTATTATGATCAACGTACAGCAGCTTCTTTGATCTACTACCCACAGCCTTTCGGTTTTCAATTAGAGTATAACGTTGGGCAGGGACCAGATTATAACAAAGGTACTAATGCCGTAGAGTCTAGAAACCTGCGCGGTGGTTACGCTCAAATTAATTACCAAACGATTTTGAATGAGCAGAGATATTTCCCATACGTCCGTTATCAAGAATATGATGGGGGACGAAAGTTAGATAATGGTAACCATATGGAAACGAGAGAGTGGGAGTTTGGGACTGAGTGGCAGCCCAATACTGCTCTTGAAATTACCGTGGCCTATGCTATTTCAGATCGAAAAGTAGAGTCTGCTACGACTTCGAATAACGTGGATGAAAAAGGTCAACTTATTCGTCTTCAGGCCCAATTTAATTATTAATTAATAAAGTCGACGAGGTCAGCCGATCTGGTTTTAAGTAACCAGGGAGGTTGACCTTGAAAACTTTTATACTTTTCACTCTATTTATTTCCACCCAAGCTTTCGCCATCGATTTTAATAAAGTCACTGGTTCATTTGATATTGAACCTCAAAATTCAAAGCAAGAAGATCTCACCAAACTGGCCTACGGTTCTTTTGAATCCAAGACAGAGCAGCCAGGGCGAGTTCCCGCTAATGAAGTCAGTAAAGAAAATAAAGTGACCTCGGAAGTCAATGAAGTCAGTGGGACTTTTGAGTAGTCTTATTGATTCTCTGGATGAACACCATCACAGCTTGGTACATTGATAAGTTCTTCTTCTGAAATATCAATGTACTGAGGAATTCTTTTGAAGGCTCCTAGAATCGTTTTCTTTTCAACGTTGTAGGGTGCAATCTCAACAAAATATTCACCAGTAAGTGTCTCACCACCATTAAATGCCGTGGGTGCAAACTCAACGAGCTGGGCTTTTTCAGGATAGTTTATTGTTTGATCAAAACTGAGATCGAAAGTGGAATTGTCATTTTTGATATTAAGTTTTGTTATTCTTTTTCTGTGATCAAAAGCTGGGCAATTTGAAAAGCGAAAGCGCTCTGAAGGAAAAGCAGCGGAGTAATAAATCTTCAAGGCTACACTTGATGGAAAACTATAGGCCTGACCTCGCAAGACCTTTTTACTTCCAAGTGGAACATAAAGAGGTCCAAGATCTTGGGTCTTATTATTTTGATTCACGATTAGTCTTAGAATCCAGGCATTCATATTGGTTTGATTTTGGATCTTTTCAAAATCATCATGGGAAAGTTTTGGGAGTGAGACGATAAAAGTAAAACTTTGAGTGACTTTTGAATCTTTCCATTTTCCAACGGCCCAAGAAATTTCATTAAGATCAGAAACTGACATTTCCACGTTTTTTAAAGAAGTACTAACACCCTCTGAGGAAAATTGAGCGTACTTAGTACATGATAATGTGATCAAAAAAGTCAGGAAAAATGCTTTCATGGCCCAAATCCTTAGCTAGAGCTATTATTATAAAACAAATTTAAGGAGCTTGATGATGAAATATCTATTTTCTATTTTTTTAGTGGCAGCTTGCTCAAGTAAACAACCCCAACAATTGACTGAAAAAGCAAAAAATCTGGAAATCTACCCTCAAAAACCAAACCAATGCCGAGTTGTGGGTAAAGTTGTTGGAGTCAATGAGATAGGGAGTGTGGAACTTGCCACGAATGATGCTCTCAACCAAGCAGCTGATCTAAAGGCCACGGGAATATTTGTTAATCAAGAAGTCCCGAATGGACAAAAAAGAAGTGTCCACGCGACGGCCTATGAGTGTGATTAAAATTTAGATAAACAATCATCTAATTCAGAGAGACTTGCGAAAAAAAGAATTTTCTTTTTTTCCAAGTTACTTTGATGAATAGGCTTTAGGTTACCACCGACCCATATTTTGGGTTTTACTGTTAATTCACTTTTCAGGTTTTGAAGATAATCCTCAAGATTAAATTGAGGCATCAACTCATATCTGGTGGTTCCAATTAAGATGGCCTTGGGATTAAGAGCATTGGCCGCTTCTGCCAGAGATTGGGCCGGAAGATTGGCCCCTAAAAAAATAAATTTAATCCCATAGTGAACACACAGGAGTGAGGCCGCTAATATGCCTACCTCATGTAATTCACCCTCAGGAGTGGTGATAAGGATGAGATCATTTTTAATGAAATTTTTTTGATAATTATTCCCAATCATTTGCCCTATATAAAAACGGACCAGCGCACTGAGAGTGTGTTCTTGGGCAATACTCAATTCATTACGCATGATTTTCATGCCAATTTCTTGAAACAAGGGGATCAGAATTTTGAGGCAGAGATCTCTTGGAGAGAGCACTGTGCGGGCCTTATCAAGTTCGTGAGAAATAATGTCGAGTTTATAGGCTGTCAGGGCCAGAAAAAAACTGGAAAGCATTTTTTCAGTGTCTATATTTTCTGACTTTGTGGCGAGGGCATATTTTTCTTCATAAGGTTTTTGGGCGAGCTTCGAATAAATATCCTTTAACTCTTCCAAAGGGAGTGAAGCAATATTTCCAATACTTTGACCGAGTTCAGTTAATTTATAGAGAAGGGCGAGCTTCTCAATATCTTTTTCAGAATAAAGTCTGTGCTGATTATCTCCACGCTCAGGAACGACTGCATTATAGCGTTTTTCCCATGCTCGAATGGTAGCTGAGGCAACTCCTGATAATTGCGAAGCGACTTGGATATTGAAATATTGCATCTAAAAAATTTTATCATAAAGCCCGCTTTAAATGAAGGCTTCCTTATGTCAGAATCTAGAGTACTAAAAGGATTTATTATGACAAAAATCACGAGCCTTCCTGTGAAGAAAAATATTCAGGCAAAATCTCATATTAAAGGGATGGAGGCTTATCAGGAACTCTACAAAAGATCTTTGAGAGAACCAACGGCCTTCTGGCTTGAGGCAGCAAGAAATCTTGACTGGTTTACATTTCCAGAGAAGGCCCTTCAGGGTGATTTTACTCATGTGAATTATACCTGGTTTGCTCAGGGCAAATTAAATGTTTCTTATAATTGCTTAGATCGACATCTTGAGAAACATGCCCAAAGAACTGCGATTATTTGGGCCAAAGATGGGGTGGGAGAGTACCAACATCTGACCTATCAAGAAGTTTTTGAAAATGTATGTCGCCTAACAAATCTGCTTGAAGCCCACGGAGTTAAAAAAGGCGATCGTGTTTGCATTTATCTGCCTATGATTCCAGAGCTGGTTTATTCAACTCTTGCCTGCTCTCGTCTTGGGGCCATTCACTCAGTAGTGTTCGGCGGCTTCAGTGCGGATGCTCTCAGAGGAAGAATCCAGGATGCTGAATGCAAAGTGGTCATTACGGCCAATGAAGGTCTTCGTGGCGGTAAAACCATTCCTCTGAAAGCGATCACTGATGAAGCCTTGAAAGATTGTCCTACAGTTGAAAAAGTTCTCGTGGTGAATCGCACTTTTTCAAAAGTGGCGATGGATCCCAAACGAGATATTTCCTATGATGAGGAAATTAAAAAATATCGTCCTTATGCTCCTTGTGCCTCTATGGATGCGGAAGATCCGCTCTTTATTCTTTATACATCTGGCTCCACTGGTAAGCCTAAAGGTGTTCTTCATACAACTGGTGGCTATCTCACCTATGCTTCTTATACGCATAAATATGTTTTTGATTATCATGAGAATGATATTTATTTTTGTACGGCCGATATCGGCTGGGTGACAGGTCACTCCTATGTTGTTTACGGGCCTCTGGCCAACGGGGCGACGAGTGTCTTGTTTGAATCGATACCGACTTATCCAGATGCCGGACGCTATTGGCAAATTGTTCAAGATTTAGGTGTTAATATTTTTTATACCGCTCCCACGGCTTTAAGAACTCTTGCTCAGCATGGTGATTCTTTCGTTAAAAAATATAATCTCTCTTCAGTCAGAATCCTTGGAACAGTCGGAGAGCCCATCAATCCAGAAATCTGGAAGTGGTATCACGATATCGTGGGAGATGGACGCTGTGATATTGTGGATACTTGGTGGCAAACTGAAACTGGAGGCATTCTTATTACTCCTATCCCTGGTGTGACGCCAACGAAGCCAGGTTCAGCGACTCTGCCATTTTTTGGTGTTCAGCCAATTATTGTTAAGCCTGAAACGGGTGAGGAGCTTAAAGGCAATGGAGTAGAGGGAGCACTTTGCTTAAAAACCTCATGGCCTGGGCAAGCACGAACAATTTATAAAGATCATGCTCGCTTCGTTGAAACATATTTCACTCAATACAAAGGTCTTTATTTTACCGGTGATGGATGCAGACGTGATGAAGATGGTTACTACTGGATCACAGGACGAATTGATGATGTCTTAAATGTTTCAGGTCACCGCTTAGGGACGGCAGAGATTGAAAGTGCTTTGATGGAGCATGCCGATGTTGCCGAAGCTGCTGTGGTGGGGATGCCTCATGACATTAAGGGAGTGGGTATCTATGCCTACGTGATTCTTTATCAAGACCAAACTCTTACGAATGAGCTCATTGAAGCCATTAAAGAGGTTGTCAGAGTTAAAATTGGTCGGTTTGCCGCTCCAGACATTATTCACATAACCAAAGGTCTGCCGAAAACTCGTTCAGGAAAAGTGATGCGTAGAATTTTAAGAAAGATCGCTGCCCATGAGTATGAAGGCCTAGGTGATATTTCCACACTGGCCGATCCAAGTGTCGTTGAGAATTTGATTCAAGAAAATAAGAGCAATAGCTAATTATTTTGAATGAAATGAATCTTGTTAGGAAGTTCGCCTGAGAATTTGGTGTTCAATTTTCCACCAAAATCCTGGAGAATTTTTTTTTCTAGTTTCTCAATACTAGAACAAAATCCAAGGGCCATGTTGCCGGCCTTAAAGTGTTCTCTCATGATGATGATGAGTTCATCGAGTTCTTGTTGAGAGATTTCTCGCCGGAGCTCTTCATCGACCAGTAATTGAATATTTCTTTCAAGCCTAGAAACTAAAATCATAGCGGTCATTTCATGACTCACTTTGGAGTGCCCTAGTGTATAAAAAAGTTCAATGGCCTTTTCTCTGCACTCTCTTCTCGTCTCCCATTCTGAAAGGGAATACTTTTTTAACAGAGGAAATTTTCCAATCCAGCTCATCAGAAAAAGAGTTGAAAAGATGGCCACTGGCCACATCCAGGCCGAATGGAATTCAAAAAAAGTGCTAAAAAAAAGACTTAGGATAAATGTTGAGAGAATGGCAAATCTCCATGTAGCCGCAGGATATGGATCGCAAGAGTCGGTGACAACAACAAGCAGTTCGCAACCTGTTTTATCTTCGAAATCGCGAATCTTACTTTCAACCAGCAGGATATCATCTTGAAGAAAAATATTTTTCATTACCAATCCCCCGAAGATCCGCCACCAGAAAATCCGCCACCGCCGCCACTCCAACTTCCACCACTTCCTCCGCTGCCACCATAGTGGTTGCCATAACCACCTCCGTAACCGGAGCGCCCAGATGAATGAAGAGCGTAAAGAACATTATGCAGGCCTATAAGACCTAAGACCGATCCTGCAATAAAAAGCGCCAAATAAAGGATGACACTTGCACCCAGAAAAAAACCGAGTCCCGAAAAAGTGAGACCAGTAAAAATACCGCGGGCCCGAGGTGAGTTTCTTAAAGCAATTTGGGCCGCAATGAAGATGATGATGATAAAAGGAAAAGCTGTCCTTAAACCTTCTGGAATTTTAATTTGAACCTGAGGTCGAGCAGTTCTTCGAATAAAACCATTTTTTTGTTCAAGCTGGAGATTGAATTTTTTCGCCACATCTTGGAGAACGATTCTTAGTCCTGCATGATACTGGCCTTGTTTAAAGGCCGGTTTTAAAACTTGATCAATATACTGATGGGATTCATAGTCGGTAATTTCACCTTCAATCCCATTCCCAACTTCGATCCGCATCTTTCTTTCAGCTTTAGAAATAAGTATCAGAAGACCATTATCTTTTTCTTTGGTTCCAAGCTGCCATTTTTCAACCACTCGAATAGAAAAATCTTCAATGACGTATCCTTGTAAATCATTAACTGTAAGGATAGTAATTTGAGGGCCTTGATGAGTATGAATTTCATAGGCCACACGATTAAGATCTTCCTCTTCAGACTCACTTAAAAGTCCTGCTTCATCCATCACTGGTGCTCTTAAAGCAGGGATCTGAATTTCAGATCCCCAAGAGAATGCTTGAATGAATAAGAGGCAAAGGATGAATTTAATCACTTAGAATTTAACTTGCGGAGTTTGTTGTTCAGCTTCAGTGGCAGTGAACTGAGGTTTCTTCTCAAAGTGATGAACAATCGAGTTTGTTAAGCTCGTTGGAAAAACAGTCACAAGATTATTAAACTCCTGAACCGTTTCAATATAGCGGCGTCGAGCAATCGCGATTCTGTTTTCAGTTCCTTCGAGTTGAGATTGAAGAGCTTGAAAATTGGTATTGGCCTTAAGGTCTGGGTATTTTTCTGAAACAACCATGAGTCTTCCTAGAGCTTGAGATAATTCTCCTTGGGCCTGTTGGAATTTTTTAATAGATTCTGGATTCAGATCTTTAGCATCAACATTAATCGCCGTTGCTTTGGCCCTGGCCGACACAACACCTTCTAGAGTTTCTTTTTCGTGACCAGCATAGCCTTTTACCGTTTCTACGAGGTTGGGAATCAGATCGGCGCGTCTTTTATATTGGTTTTGAACTTCTGCCCAGCTCGCTTCAACAGCATTATTTGAAGTCGGGATGGATTGAAGACCACAAGAAGTGAGTAGGACTAGCATAAGAACTGTAATGAATGTGTATTTCATAAAAAAATCTCCCAAAAAAAAACCCAAAGTATTATCCATACTTTGGGCTCATTTATTTTTAAGTCAAGAGTTAAGGCTTATTTAAGACCTTGAACTTGTTTTGTTAAACGGCTTGTCTTACGAGAAGCAGTTTGCTTTTTCATAGCTGGAGATTTTGCAAGCTTAGCAAGTAAAGACTGAGCTTTTGAAAGAAGAGTTGCAGCGGTAGATTTGTCACCTTTTGCAATTGCTTCTCTTAAAGATTTTACAGTCGTACGAGCTTTAGCTGTTTTCATTTTATTCGTCATACGACGAGTTTTTTCTTGTTTTGCTCTTTTTTCTGATGATTTGTGATTCGCCACAGTAAATCTCCCTAATGATCGTTCTACAAAATATTGCGATGTTATAAACCAACTTAGACCTCAATGGCAAGCCCAGAGCTTGAGTTTAATAAAAAAACAGCTCCATACCTTTTGGCAAAAGACGAGTGTTGGGGTAGTTTTCTTCCATTTTAATTTTCAATTAACCAAGGATTTTTAATCATGGGAAACATTCAACTCATCGGAATTGTTGGGGCAGGTCAAATGGGACGTGGGATTGCCCAGGTTGCTGCTCAGACGGGTTATGACGTTGTGCTTTTTGATGCATTCAAGAATTCACTAGATTTTGGGCACGGATTTATTAAGACGCAACTAGACAAAGGTGTGGAGAAAGGAAAATGGGGACGAGAACAAGCTGACCAAGCCTTTTCAAAAATCAAAACCACGGTTGAAATAACTGATCTCAAAAATTGTGATTTGGTCATCGAGGCAGCCACTGAAAAAGCTCAACTGAAGTTTGAAATTTTTAAAAAGCTTGATGAGGTGGTTAAGCCTGAAGCTATCCTCGCCTCAAATACTTCTTCTATATCAATTACAGAAATCGCTGCTCAAACTAAGCGTGCGGATAAAGTCGCAGGCATGCATTTCATGAATCCAGTTCCTGTGATGAAGCTTGTGGAGGGCATCCGTGGTCTTGAAACTTCAGATGAGACCTTTAATACTGTGGCGGCCGTTTCTGAAAAGATGGGAAAAACATTTGTTCGCGCCCAAGATTATCCTGGTTTTGCCGTGAATAGAATTCTCATGCCCATGATTAATGAAGCTGTTTACGCCCTTTATGAAGGTGTCGCTTCGGCCAAGGATATTGATACCGCCATGAAGCTTGGAACTAACCAGCCTATGGGTCCATTAGAACTTGCCGATTTTATCGGACTTGATACTTGTTTAGCGATTATGAATGTCCTTCATGATGGACTGGCCGATACCAAGTACCGTCCATGTCCTCTTTTGAGGCAATATGTGGCGGCCGGACGCCTTGGTCGCAAAAATGGAAAAGGATTTCACTCTTATGATAAGTAATTTTGAAACATTAAGTTTTAGTGTCAGTGATGATATTGGAACTTTAGTGATTAATCGCCCTGATAAATTAAACGCCCTCAATATTCAGGTCTTGCGCGAATTAAAGGGGGCTTTGACTGAATTAAAAACTGCTCCACTTAAAGGACTCATTTTAACCGGTGAAGGTGAGAAGGCATTTATTGCTGGAGCCGATATCGCTGAAATGAAACCCCTTGAAACAGGTGAGGCCCTGGCCTTTTCTGAACTCGGTCAGCTTGTCACTCTGGCCTTTGAAGCTTTGCCTTACCCTACTATCGCCTGCGTGAATGGTTTTGCACTGGGTGGAGGATTTGAAATGGCACTTAGTTGTGATTTCATTTTCGCCTCAAAGAATGCGGTGTTTGGTTTACCTGAAGTGAAGCTTGGACTTATTCCTGGATTTGGTGGGACTCAGCGTTTAATGAAAATCGTAGGTGAGAGAAGGGCCAGAGAACTTATTTTTTCTGGTCGCAATATCACAAGTGATGAAGCCAAAATCTTAGGAATTGCGCTGGATATTTTTGCAGATAAAGCGCAACTTCTGGCAGAAGCTCAGAATTGGTTTAAAACAACATCTAAAAACTCACTGATGGCCATAGCAAAAGCAAAATTTGTTTTAGGTCAGGGAATGATTGAAGAGAGAAAAGCTTTTGCTGACATTTTTCAAACAGAAGACATGATCGAGGGAACTTCAGCTTTTATCGAAAAAAGAAAAGCTCAATTTAAAGGAAAGATTTTATGATGTTAGATGAAAAATATAAAGAAATTCGCGACATGATTAAAAAATTTTCAGATGCCGAGGTTGCTCCTTTGGCGATGAAAATTGATCATGAAGGAGAAATTCCTTCAAAACTCATAGCTCAGTTAGGAGAAAATGGTTTTCTTGGCTCTTATGTGCCTGAAGAATACGGTGGTGCTGGACTTGATTATCTTTCTTATGCCTTACTGGTCGAGGAAATATCCCGAAATTGTGCCTCTACAGGAGTTTTAATTTCTGCTCATACATCCCTAGGAATTTGGCCGATTTTGAATTTTGGTACGGAAGCTCAAAAGAAAAAATATCTCCCTAAAATGGCATCAGGTGAGTGGATTGGTTGCTTTTGCCTGTCTGAACCGAATGCAGGATCAGATGCTGGCTCCCTCACCACTTTTGCCGAAGATAAGGGTGATTATTGGGAAATCAATGGTGTTAAAAATTGGATCACAAATGGTAAAGAAGCTTCCATTTGTATCGTCTTTGCTAAGACCAAGAAAACTCCGGACTATAAAGGCATTTCTGCTTTTATTGTTGAGACTACAACTCCTGGTTTTTCGATTATTAAAGAAGAGGACAAACTTGGAATAAGAGGATCATCAACTTGCCAGCTGGCCTTTGATAAAGTGAAGGTCCCAAAGGATGCACTTCTTGGGGATCCAGAAAAAGGCTTTAGAGTGGCGATGGCCACACTTGATGGCGGACGGATTGGGATTGCTTCCCAGGCCCTTGGTATTGCGCAGGGTGCCTTTGATTATGCCATTCGTTATACAAAACAGAGAATACAATTTGGAGCTCCGCTTTCAGATCTTCAAGGTATCCAATTTATGCTGGCCGATATGAGTACTAAGATTGGGGCTTCTAGATTATTGATTTATCATGCTTCAAGTCTAAAAGATGCAGAGCTTCCTTATTCTAAAGAATCCGCCCAGGCCAAGCTTTTTGCCTCTGAAGCTGCCATGTGGATTACGACTAAGGCTATTCAGCTCTGTGGAGGTAATGGATACACTAAAGAATACCCAGTTGAGCGCTACTTTAGAGATGCCAAAATCACCGAAATATATGAAGGGACCTCAGAAGTACAGAGAATGGTGATCGCTGCTAATGAATTAAAGGCAGTTCATTAATTTTTCTCGTCAAGGGCTTTGCCCTTTGCTAGAGTGTCCATTAATTTTATTGGAGTGCTAAAGACTCATAGTCAGTTATTTTTTTCAGGAGAAAAACATGGCGAAAAAAAAGCCTGCTGCTAAAATGCCAGCTAAGAAATCCGTGGCCAAACCAGCTACTAAAAAAGTGGTGAAAGCCGCTCCCAAAAAAGAAGTAAAAATGGCAAAAAAAGCACCTGTTAAAAAAGCTGTCCCTGCAAAGAAAGTGGAGAAGAAGCCTGCTAAACCTGCTGCGAAATCTCTTAAAGAATCTGTTTTAAAAACTGCTGGAAAATTAGTGGCCAAAGTTGTTCCTAAGGCCATGACTAAAGACCAACTCAAAAAAATTAAAGAAAAAGAAAAGGCTCAAGCCGCTAAAGATAAAGCTCTTTCTGCCAAGGAAGCTGCCAAGGCCAAGGTCCTCGCTGCGAAAGAAAAAATCAAGGCCGAAGCTGATAAGAAAAAAGCCAAAGAACTTGAGAAAAAAGAAAAAGAAAATGAAAAGCTCAAGGCTAAACAGGCCAAAGAAGAAGAGAAACTAAAAGCGAAAAAAGAAAAAGAGGACTTAAAAGTCTCAGATAAGAAGTCAAAGTCTAAGTCAAAGTTTGCTGACGACGAGGAAGATGATGAGGATATTGAGCTTGGCCCAGATGATGAGCCAGCTTTTGGTGAAGAGCGTTCTGCTAAAAAAAATGAAGATGATGACATAGATGAATTCGAAGAGGATTATAAAAAATCCAAGGCTGCTAAAAAAACTGGTCGCAAAGCTTACGAAGAAGATGAAGTTCAGGTAGATATTTTTGAAGCTAAACCTTCAAAGAAATACCAGAATGCTATTCTTGCAGACCTAGAAAATAAAATTGCTGATGAGATCGCTGAACTGAGAGAGCATTTTAATTGGAAAGAAATTGCAGATTCAATTGGTTCAATGGATTTCTTCATTGATGCCAAAAATGATGAGTGTATTGAAAAGGGTTGTGACAATATCCGCACGACTCAAAGTTACTGCCGTCTTCATTATATTAGAAATCAAAAAGTTATTCAGAAAAAGCGTGAGATTCTTAAGGAAGGTAAGCTTCAAGAGTATATTGAAGAGCTTATTTCAAAGTATCCCCCGAAATATATCGAAGCCCTTCTGTCAGACCTCTCAGACGATAAAGAGTTTTATAAAGTTCTTAATGAATTAAATATCACTTCAGAGTTTGATTTTGAGGAAGAAGATTTTGAAAATGCTGCTGATGATGATGATTCAGATGATGATATTGGAATAGAGACTATTTCTGGTGCCATGAGGTACGAAGACGAATAAAAAAAAGCCCCGAAAGGGGCTTTTTTTTTGCTTATTGATCTAGTTCAGCATCATCTTCTTCTAGAAATTCTGGGCCTAAAAGCCGGTTGGCCTCAAGTGTAAGGTTGATATTCTCGCGAGAGAGTTTAAAAAAGTAGCTGTGACTTTTATATGAAACTTCCTGCCAGTTTGGTTCAAACTGATCCCATTCATTATTGGAAAAAATCTCATCAAAAAAGAGACCAACAACTTCGATATAATTATTTTGGGTCTCTTTGAATCTCTTCTCATCATTCATGTCCTCTTTTTCACATGAAAGAAAACAGGCAATAGGGGAAAGGGCCACATCTTCTTCGGACAACCAAGAGACGACGAGAAGAAGTTCTTCAGAATATATCTGACCGTAAACATCAAAATAGCGCTTAAGCTGATCACACTCTTTTTTGTAGGTTTCATTTAAAAGACGAGCGAAACTTTCCAACCAATCTTGTGGGATACTTGTACCATTTTTTGAGTTGGTCTTTCTGGCGAACATGACGACCTGCCTTAAGTTAAGATTTAGTGGTATTTTATTAGTCCCTTCATTAAAATATTAGAATTAGAAAGACAATCATTCTCTCAATCAAGGATAGAAAAAATGGCCGTTTATATACTCGGTGGTGCTCGTACAGCTATTGGATCATTTATGGGGTCCCTTTCTCAAGTCTCTGCTCCCAAATTAGGTGCTTGTGCGATAGAAGGCGCCATCCAAAAATCTAATATTGATAAATCGAAAATTGATGAAGTTTTTATGGGCAACGTGATTACTTCAGGTGTTGGCCAGGCTCCAGCAAGACAGGCCCTTTTAAATGCAGGCCTATCTGAATCTGTGCCTGCAACGACTGTGGGGAAGGTTTGTGGTTCAGGCCTTCAGGCAGTGATCCTTGGGGCCCGCTCCATTATGACTGGTGAAAATCAAGTTGTGGTCGCCGGTGGAATGGAGAATATGTCTCTGGCCCCCCATCTGCTCATGAATTCAAGAAATGGATTTAAATTTGGTGCTACCGAAATGAAAGATTCCATGCAGTGGGATGGTCTTTGGGATGTTTATTCAAATCGCGCTATGGGAAATTGTGCTGAAGAATGTACTAAAAAATTTAATATGACTCGTGAAGAGCAAGATGCCTTTGCTATTGAGTCTTTTAAGCGCGCCCAAGCAGCGACAAAAGATGGAATCTTTAAAGACGAAATTGTCGCAGTTAAAGTTCCGGCCAAAGGTGGAACAGTAGATGTCTTAGAAGATGAAGGCCCTTTTAAAGCTAATTTTGAAAAAATGCCTTCACTTAAACCGGCCTTCGAAAAAGATGGAACCATAACTGCTGCCAATGCTTCAACCATTAATGATGGTGCAGCTGCAGTGGTTCTGGCCGGAGATGCTTTCGCTAGTGAAGCAGAATTTAAAATCATCTCATTTGCTTCACATGCTCAAAATCCAACTTGGTTTTCTACTGCACCAGTAGAGGCGA
>CANEVK010000039.1 GCA_947442115.1 Bacteriovoracaceae bacterium
AACACCTAAAGCCGCCGAGTCAGTGATTGATGGCCTGAGACAAATGAAGGCGCATTTTTTAGTTCAAGAATTTATTAAGGAAAGTAATGGATGTGACATTAGGGCCTTCGTTATTGGAGAGCGAGTTGTTGCTAGTATGATGAGAAAAGCAAAAGAAGGTGAGTTTCGCTCAAACCTCCATCGCGGTGGAACTGCTATTCCTGTAGATATTTCCCCCGAGGAAGCAAGAGTTGCAGTTAACGCTGCCAAGGCCCTCGGGCTGAATGTTGCTGGTGTCGATTTGCTCAGATCAGCCAGAGGGCCATTAGTATTAGAGGTCAATTCCTCTCCAGGACTCCAGGGGATTGAAGCCTCTACCGGATTAGATATTGCTGGAATGATCATTGATTACATTGAAGAAAACGTTGAACGAAAACGCGAACAGTATCAAGGGTGATCAAGAAGTCTTATTCTCTCCTCAAGTGGCAGAGAAAAAAAAGTCTCTAGATCTGAAATATCGTGTTTATTTAAAAAATGAATGATCTCAGAATTAATCTTTTTCAGAAGCTGAGGTCCTTCAAAGACGTAAGCGCTGTAGATCTGCACAGCTTTCCCACCCATTCTCCAGATTGATTTAATATCATCAAAATGAGAAATTCCACCGACGCAAATAACTTCCAGAGGTAATTGCAGGCTTAAAATTTTTTCATGAACCCTGCTCGCTTTCTGCTGAAGTAATTTCCCAGAAATTCCACCCACTCCTCTCTCAGGCATGATGGTGGTATTTGTTGCAATCAGACCAGTTAATTTGAGTTCATGAGAAAGTGAAGCCAGTTCAATAATTTTATCTTGCTCTAAATCCGGTGCAATTTTGATGAACAGATCTTTCGAGGTCAGTTTTTTTAATTCGCTAAAGAGCTCAGTGAGGTAACCGCGCTCTTGAAGGGCCCGAAGACCTGGAGTATTTGGCGATGAAACATTGACAACAAAATAGTCAACATCGTCACCTAGGGTTGCTACCATCGTTCCAAGTTCATCAAGGCTTTCATCGGGAGTTGAGTCTTTATTTTTTCCAATGTTGGCGCCAATTGGCAGGCCAAAGTTATGGTTCAGTCTGCTTGAAATGGTCACTAGGCCATGATTGGGAAAGCCCATCGAATTTCTTAAGCTTTTCTCTTCTATGTAACGAAACATCCTTGGTCGTGGATTTCCGATCTGGGGTTTTAGTGTGATTGTGCCACACTCTAAGGCGCCAAAACCTTGGTGAGAAAAAAAGTCTAAAGCCTCTGCATTCTTATCTAAACCAGCGGCCAGCCCAACTGGACTTCGCCATTGAAGATGACCGATTTTTAAACTCAACTTATCAGATGGATTGGTACCAGTGAGTTTACCCAATTGTGGTCCTAGGTGAGCAACCTTAATGATAAATTCATGGATATGTTCAGGATCACATTGAAAGAAAAATGGTTTAAGCAGAGAGTAAAACATAAATAATCCTAATAACCTTTTCTATGAAAGTCATTAAAGCCATGGGATAATTTGTACATGATCATCCATTTAAGAAAAATAGTTATTCCTGTTTCATTTTTATTCATGCACTTGAGTTTGGCCTTTACAACAGATCAACCAGTAGCTGAACCTTCAACTGATTTGAGAGGTAAGCTCGTCATGTTTAGTGTTGAAGTTTTAGAGGGGGAGCGAACTTTTGCCCTAGAGAAAACGGTAAATGGGGAATATTTTTTAAAGCAAAAAAACAATAAAGGGATGCAATTAGTTAAAATCGCCAGTAAGGAAGCCATTAAATTGGACAGGGCGTTTTCAACTCAATTTCTTTCCTGTCAGTTTGAGATCCCTGAAGTTTCTGGTGATTGCAAGGTGACGCTTCGCCTTAATTTGAGAGGCGAGAGTCAAGATCTTTGCTTAAAGGATGAGCAGAAAACTCGGAAGATAATGAGTTTTCTTGACGCTGAACTCATCAATCGTTTTTGATGAATTAAACTTAAAAATTCTCTCCCAAAAAGATTGCCTCATAAGCCTTCAAAGTAGAAAATATTTAAATCTTATATCTAGCGAGAAAATCGAGGTTTCATGAAATCCGCAAGTCTGTTCTTTAGTCTTATGCTTTTATCACCTATGGCCCTTGGTCAAAAAGTAAAAACGGCCTCTACCACTAATGCTGAAGAGCCGACGATGTTGGGTAGTCTCATCTCTTCTAAGCCTCGATACACAAGAGAAATGGTTCTTGGGAATATTCTTAAAGGTGCCTTGGAAAATATGCATTTGTCTAATAAGCAAATTGATAATGCACTTTCAGACAATGCTTTTAAAAGTTTTTTAGAGAGATTGGACTACGGAAAACAATTCTTGTTACAGTCCGATGTCAAATCTCTTGAAAAATATAAAAGAGAATTTGATGACATGCTGATTTCTGGAGAGTTAACGATCCTTGAGACCAGTGCTGAGGTGATGAATAAAAGAATTGGTCAAATTGAAAAGCATGTTGAGGCTCTTCTTTCAAAACCGATGGACTACTCTAAAAAAGAATTTATTGAAACTGATCCAAAGAAAAGAAAATTCCCAGTAAGTGAGCAAGAGCTTTATGACCACTGGTCCAAGCTTATGAAGTACGAAGTACTGGGAAGAATGATTGACCAAAAAGAAGAACAGAATGGTCTTGCTACGGACGATAAAGGGAATAAGAAAAAACCAGTTTCTGATAAAAAGCTTACTGATGTGGAAATTGAAAAAGAGGCCAGATCTAAGGTCCTCAAAAGTTATAAAAAGATTTTTTCTCGCTTAGTGAACGAAAAGCGCTCTGATAAGTTAGATAAATTTTATAATTCAATTACAAAGATTTTTGATCCGCACACAAACTATCTTGTCCCTGAGGAGAAAGAAGATTTTGATATCGATATGTCTGGAAAGCTTGAAGGGATCGGGGCCATATTAAGAGAAGATAATTCTTACATCAAAGTGGAGAGAATCGTTCCGGGATCAGCTTCATGGAAAACGAAGGAAGTTGAGTCAGAAGATATTATTCTTAAGGTTGGTCAGGGTAAAGAAGAGCCAGTTGATGTCGTGGACATGAGCTTAAGAGATGCTGTTAAGCTTATCCGTGGTAAAAAGGGCACAGAAGTCAGACTGACAGTGAAAAAACCAAATGGGCTAGTGAAAGTTGTCCCTATCGTAAGAGACGTTGTTGAAATAGAAGAATCCTATGCCAAAGGGACAATTTTAGAAATGTCTCCGACCAATACTAAAATTGGTTACATCAATATTCCAAAATTTTACCGTGATTTTAATGACCGAGCTGGACGTAATGTGACTGATGATACTCGAAAAGAAATCGAGAAGTTAAATAAAGAGGGAGTTGTGGGACTCATTCTTGATCTAAGAAATAATGGGGGAGGAGCTCTAGAGGATGCTAGAATGATCTCTGGACTCTTCATTGAGAAGGGACCCATCGTACAGGTTAAGGCGCATACGGGAGCAGTTGATATTCTGGCAGATACAGATCCAACCATTGACTTCAAAAAGCCGACCATTGTTCTGATTAATAGATTTTCTGCTTCAGCTTCGGAGATTGTAGCAGCTGCTCTTCAAGATTATGGACGAGCTGTAGTCGTTGGAGGTGAGTTTTCTCACGGCAAGGGAACTGTTCAGGCCGTAGTCGATCTCGATGGCTATGTTTCTCCGATGGCCAAATCCTATTCGCCACTAGGAGCACTAAAAATAACCATTCAAAAGTTTTATAGAGTCAATGGAAGCTCGACTCAGTATAAGGGAGTTACTCCAGATATCATTCTGCCTGATCAATTTTCGAATTTAGAATCTGGCGAAAAATTTCTTGATTACTCAATTCCTTGGGGAGAAGTAAAGCCCGTAAAATTTAATTCATGGAATCAGAAGTTTGATCTCAAAGCTTTGAAAGCCAGCAGTTCAGCGAGAATACAAAAAGAAGGTAAGTTCAAAACCACTTTAGACTCGATGAAGTGGTTCAAAATTCAAAAAGATAAGACCAAGCGCTCTTTAACCATGAGTGATTTTGAAAGAGAGAGAAAAGATATTCGTGAGAAAACGGAAGTTTTTAAGAAAGAGCAGGAATTTAAGCACCTTGTAATTAAAGATTTATACCCTTCAAAAGACAAGGCCCATCTTGAGAAGTTTGAGGATTTTTCAAAAAACTTGAAGAAAGATGCTGTCATCGAGGAATCAATCCATATTATGGACGATATGCTTAAAATGGCAAAAAAGTAGATTTTAAAATCATTCAAATCCTAAAAATATTTAAAAGGATGCTTTGTGAAATCTCAGCTCACTCTTGAACAGAAATATGATTATTACGAAAGGTCGGTGCAAAATGCTGAAGGTGAAGTTTCCTTCATGCATGATGAATATAGGCGTTTTTACGGCCATACTCCCTTTGTTTTTCGAGAAGATTTTTGCGGTACTGGGGCGATCTCATGTGCTTGGGTTCAACAAGATAAAAATTGTGAAGCCTACGGAGTGGATTTAGACCCTGAACCTTTAAAAATGGGTCTCTCAAGACATTTTTCTAAGCTAAGCAAATCTCAACAGAGTCGTATGCATTATCTTCAAAAGAATGTGCTAAAGGTGAAAACTCCGGCGATTGATGTCGTGTGTGCTTTTAATTTTTCTTATTTTATCTTTAAAAGCCGTAAGCAAATGCTTCAGTATTTTAAATCAGTAAGAAAGTCTTTGAATAAGCAAGGTGTTTTCTTTTTAGATATCTTTGCAGGTCCTGAGAGCCAAAAATTAGTGACTGATACCAAGAAACTTAATGGTCTTACCTATTACTGGGAATGCCAACACTTCAATCCTTTTACTCACGAGTGTACTTTCGCTATTCACTTTAAAGATGCTAAAGGCAAAAAGCATAATAATGTTTTCACCTATGATTGGCGTTTTTGGACCATGCCTGAATTGAGAGACTTGTTAATTGAGGCAGGATTTTCAAAAACGGTCGTTTACTGGGAAGGCGACGATGCGGATGGAAATGGAAATGGAGTTTTTACTCCGGCCGAAGATGCAGAGAATTGTGATGCTTGGGTCTCTTATATTGCAGCTTTGACTTAATTTCTTATCTGAGGTTTCATGAAAGATCTAAAAGAATTAGGTGCTATTGAACATCAATCAAATTTTTCAAGTTGGGAAACTGCACTTAAAGCAGAGCTTAAACTTGAAACTGTTGATTCTAAACTTCTTAAGTATTCTAATGAGCTTGGTCAGTTTCCGATCTTATCTCTTGAGACCAAAACATCGTTTGCGCTACCATCATTCACTTCCTGGAAAAAAGCATCACAGACGTACATTAAGATCAAAAAAGATCAAATACAAAAGCAACTCCAAGATGATTTTGAAGGTGGGGTCCGAGTATTTTTCTTTTATGGGCCTAATTTAGATCAAGAGACCTGGAATCTTGTTCAAAAAACTTTTGAGTCATTTAATAAAGATGAAGAAATTGAAATTTTTATACTCGATTCAAAATTGAAGTATAGTTCTTCAAAACTTAAAGTTTTTGATTCTCAGAACTTTTTGATGGATAGCGAAGTGATTCAAAAAGGTGGACATAATATTCATGAATTAGGTGTGCTCCTTTGTCAGCTTATAGAATCAGAGTCCTCCATCCCGGATACTATCGGTGTCCATGTTGATTCAAATTTTTTTAGAAATATTGCTAAGGTTAGGGCCCTAAGAACATTAGTCCTAAAGGTTCTTGAAGAATTTAAAGTCTCTAAAAATATCTCAATAGTGGCATTAAATTCATACTGTGATTGGACACTTTATGAAAGGTATTCAAACATCCTAAGAAATACCATGCAGGTTTCTTCTTCTCTCATCTCCGGGGCCGAGTACGTTCAATCTTCTGGCTACCAGACTGTTTTTTATCATGAAACGAATGGGCCTGGTGATGAACACGATGACAACTCTTATCGTATTGCTCGAAATTCAGCTCATGTGTTAGCGCTAGAAAGTATGCTTGGCATAACGGAAGATGCCTCTCATGGCAGTTTTCATCTCGAGTCTCTCACTCAAGCTTATATTGAGGGGGCGTGGAATTTCATGCAGAAGATGCTTCCCCTTTCTATTCCGGAGCGAGAGCAACTAATTTCTAAGGAACTAGTTAAAGTTCAATCAGAACGTCTCAATTTTATTAAAAAAAGAAAAAAAGTTATTTCAGGTATTAATGATTTTCCAGATGCTAAAGAAAGACTGAATCTTACTCTAAAAAATGGTCCATGGAAGAGAGTTCCTAGAATCTTTGAAGAGTTGCGACTCAAAGTAGAAAGCTTATCTCATTTGAGAGCTGTAAAAATTCTCGTTTCTGGAGATCATTCTGCTCTTAATGCAAGATTAAGTTTTATTCGGAATTATTTTGAACTTTTAGGTCTTGTGGTCATTGAGACCCAAGATTTTAAAGATTTTACTCCTCAAGATGTGATTGTCCTTTGTGCCAAAGATGAAGATTATTTAAAGTTAGTCCAAAATATAAATCCTTCTTCCGCTTTTAAGTCTTATATCGCTGGTAAAGTTGATTATCCTGGATTCTCGGCCCTTTACTCAGGTCAAGATGTCTATGAAGAACTAGATAAGTTAGTACAGAAACTTTTGGAGTCTCCATGAGTCAGTCTCGTTTTTTAAATATGCCGTGGAGTTCTCCAAAGACGAGTAAAGTTTCTTCAAGGAATGTCTTACAGTTTCCTGAAGGTATATCACTTAAGACGAGCTACTCACAAAGTGATTTAAAATTTGTACATCTCAAACACACATTACCAGGCCTAAGACCTTTTATTCGAGGTCCTTATGCTTCAATGTATACGATTAAACCTTGGACCATTAGGCAGTATGCAGGATTCTCTACGGCCGAAGAATCGAATCGGTTTTATCGAGACAATCTAACAAAAGGTCAAAAGGGTCTTTCTATTGCTTTCGATTTAGCAACTCATCGTGGATATGATTCTGATCATCCTCGAGTTAAGGGTGATGTGGGAATGGCCGGAGTTGCCATTGACTCTATTCTTGATATGAGAATTTTATTTCAAGGGATTCCTCTGGATAAAATGTCCGTTTCAATGACGATGAACGGGGCTGTTATTCCAATCCTTGCATTATTCATTGTTGCAGGTGAGGAACAAGGTGTGACTCCTGATAAGCTTTCAGGAACAATCCAAAATGATATCCTCAAAGAGTTTATGGTGAGGAATACGTATATTTATCCACCTGAACCATCCATGCGAATTATTGCTGATATTTTTAGCTATACCTCTCAGTACATGCCAAAATTTAATTCGATTTCAATTTCTGGCTATCATATGCAGGAGGCGGGGGCGACTGCGGACCTAGAGCTCGCATACACCCTGGCCGATGGTTTAGAGTACTTAAGAACTGGAGTGAAGACCGGGCTTGATATTGATCAATTTGCTCCAAGGCTCTCTTTCTTTTGGGCGATTGGCATGAATTATTTTATGGAAATTGCCAAAATGCGAGCCGGCAGATGGTTATGGTCTGAAATCGTTTCTCAGTTTCATCCAAAAAATCCAAAATCAATGGCCCTGAGAACTCATTCTCAGACTTCAGGGTGGAGCTTAACTGCGCAAGATGTATTTAACAATGTCACGAGAACTTGTATTGAAGCACTTGCCGCAACTCATGGACACACTCAAAGCTTACATACCAATTCATTAGATGAAGCATTGGCCCTGCCGAGTGAATTTTCTGCACGGATTGCAAGGAATACTCAACTCCTCATTCAGCAAGAAACTGATACTTGTGATGTGATTGATCCTTGGGGAGGAAGCTATTTCATGGAGTCTTTAACCCAGGAACTCGCCGAAAAAGCTTGGGGGCATATTCAGGAAATTGAAGCATTAGGTGGGATGAGTGCAGCTATTTCTAAAGGTATTCCCAAAATGAGAATAGAGGAAGCAGCTGCGCGAGCTCAGGGCCGGATTGATTCTGGAGTTCAGCCTATTGTCGGGATGAATCTTTATAAAAGAAAAAAAGATGATGTGCCTAATATTCTTCAGGTAGATAACTCAGTTGTCAGAGAAGCTCAGGTTGCCCGATTAAAGGAATTAAAGTCCCAAAGAAATTCTGATGAAGTCTTTAAAAAACTTCAGGCCATGACCCATGCTTGTGAAAGTGGAGTTGGGAATTTACTGGCGTTAGCGGTTGAAGCAGCAAGAGCAAAAGCCACTGTTGGTGAAATGACTCAGGCCATGGAAAAAGTTTTTGGAAGGCATCAGGCGGAAATTCTTACGATCCAGGGGGTTTATCTGAAAGAGATGGAACAAGGAAAGGTTGATGTGAGAGAAATTAGAAAACTCATGGATAAATTTCTTCAAGTTGATGGCAGAAGACCTAGAATTTTAATCGCTAAAATGGGTCAAGATGGCCATGACAGAGGACAAAAAGTTATATCAACAGCCTTTGCTGATTTGGGATTTGATGTCGATGTCGGGCCTCTTTTTCAGACTCCTGAGGAAACCGCTAAGCAGGCGGTGGAAAACGATGTCCATATTATAGGTGTTTCTTCCCTGGCCGCTGGTCACTTAACACTCGTGCCAGAACTTAAAGCAGAATTAAAAAAATTAGGACGTGAAGATATTTTAGTTACTTTAGGTGGAGTCATCCCTCCTCAAGATTATGATAAGCTCTACCAAATGGGTGTGGCCGGTATTTTTGGGCCAGGAACAGTTATTTCAGATGCCGCAACTGATCTTATGAAGAAATTACTAAGTTCACTGGAAGCTGAATGAAAAAGAATCTTTCTCTTAATGATTATCTCAATGGATTTGCTCAGCAAGATCGAACGATTCTGGCCAAAGCGATAACATTAATTGAAAGTTCTAATAAGTCTCATGCAGAAATGGGCAAGGAGCTCATTAGTAAACTCCTTCCGATGACTGGAAAAAGTAAGAGGATTGGAATCTCTGGAACACCAGGTGTAGGTAAAAGTACCTTCATTGAAGCTTTCGGAAAGCTCCTGACTTCAAATAAAAAAACCGTAGCTGTTTTAACGGTGGATCCAACTTCAAAAATTAGTGGTGGAAGCATTTTGGGTGATAAGACCAGGATGAATGAACTCGCGATTGATCCCCTGGCCTTTATTCGTCCTTCACCTTCGGGATTGACCTTAGGGGGTGTTGCTAGTCGCACTCGAGAATCGATTCTCCTTTGTGAGGCCTTTGGTTTTGATTACATCATTGTTGAAACCGTAGGAGTAGGGCAATCAGAAACATCTGTTTCTCAGATGGTGGATATTTTTTTAATGCTCCTTCAACCAGGATCCGGAGATGATCTGCAAGGGATCAAAAGAGGGATCTTAGAACTTGTAGATATGGTGATTGTCACCAAGGATGATGGAGATAATCAACCTATCATTCAGAAGGCGTGTCATGACTATCAAAAGGCATTACATATTTTACGTCATGATGGAATCACACCTTCTGTTCTTTCATGTTCTGCTTTGAAAAAAACAGGGCTTAAAGAGGTTTCCCATAAAATTGAAGAGTTTTTTAGCACTCAAAGTGACTATATTGTTTCTAAAAGAAAAGATCAGAATCTGAATTGGCTCTGGCAATTAGTGGATGAAGGCATTAGAGAAAAATATCTCTCTCAACTGACACCCCAGTTGATTACAGAGACCGAGAAAGAAGTGAGAGGCCAGTCTTTATCAGTCCTGGAGGCTGCCTCAAAAATACTAAAGCTGATCTGATCGATCTAGTAATAATGCTAATAACTGGGAAGAAATTGATTAAAGTTTAAGAGCGCTTGAACTGAGAATCTACCGTGATATTATAAACTATGCAAAATAATGCCCCCAAATTGCTTCTCGTTGATGATGAGCCTGACATTTTAGAGACTCTTGGTTTGATTTTCGAAAGAGAAGGTTATCTTTTTGATACGGCGGAAAATGGACTTGTGGCCTTGGATAAGATTCAAAATACAACCTATGATTTAGTCGTATGTGACTATGTCATGCCAAAGATGGATGGAATTTCTTTATTAAAGAAGCTGAGAGAGCAAAACAATCTTGTCCCTTTCATTTTCTTTTCTGGTAACGCTAATGATGAACATTCTAAAAAAATGACAGAACTCGGAGCAATGGCCTTGGTCTCAAAGTCAGAAATTTTTAAACTACCTACTATCGTTAAAAGATCAATCATGCATGGGAAGGGGATTAAAAACTTGGCAGACAAAAACACTGATGAATCTGATGAATTCATCAAAATACTTAACTCCACCAAGTCTTAATTTTTTATCTCATATTCCCCTGATTTGATATTCTACTTGTCTCTTCAATCAAGAGTTTTAAGAGGTTTCTTGATTCCTTCTCATTGAAGGCATAAGGATCATTCACTAAGCACTTCATGAGTGGAATCATAATTCCTGTCACACTTGCAATTGTTTTTAATTTCATCACTTCATGAGAGACAAGATCAAATCTTTTCACGTTAATAAAATTAAGTAAGAGGTCAAGTTTGTCTTTTGTTTCACCAGAAGGTTCAGCTTCAGTACGAAATGAATGGTCTGCTTGAAGACTCTCGTACTGCTTTAAAAGCTCTTCAGTTTCATAGCCAGCGATCTTGCTAATAGCAATTCCGTGGCGAGTAAGATTTCCTAAAAGTTTTAAGCGAGTGATGTCTTCTTGAGAATATGATCTGAAATTATTCCCTAATCTTTTTGGGGTAAGAGCATTGTACCTCTTTTCCCAGGCCCTTATTTGGTGCACACTTACGCCACTCATGAGAGATGCTGCCTGAATGTTAAAGTCGTTCATAGGAAACTCCCTGTATTAAAATAATTGAAATGAATAATTTAAATGACCATAGAATTGTTCTAGGCCAATTGGTGAAGATTAGTTTTTCAATGGCTGCTGAATCATATCCAAAACCAAGTTTCGTGTGGCAAGGGATACTAAAGTAAAAAGTCGAAATCCAAATCAGGATGACGGAAATCAGTGAAGCTAAGAGGAGAGTATTTTTGGGGTCTTTTAAGAATAAGTAACTGCTCAAAAAAAGCTCAATAAGCATAAGCGGCATCACAATATAGGAAATTGATTTAGTGTGAAAACTTTCAAAGTTTGAAAAGTTCTTTTGATCAACATATCTAAACGCTGGATAATGGAGGATCTGAACAATCCAAATAAGGCACGTTAGCATTGATGAGACAATAAGATTGGTGAGTATTTCCACTCTCATAGTAATGCCATAATGGTGTTCAAGCTTTTCTCACCATTTCTGATAAAACGGTCTAGTTCTTTGATTCTTGCCTGCTCAAGGGAGCAATGATTTAACTCATTAGGAGACATTTCTTTAAGTTGAGTAAATGCAGCTTGAATTTTACCCATGAGAACTTTTTCACGCTGCCTTAATACGTGACTAATAACTGCATGGAGGTCAGGGTTGGCCGAGTAAAGTCTTGTGCCTTCTGGGCCAATGCCTTCTTCTTTGATCACGTTATATTCTAAAAGGTCTTTGATAGAAATACTGATGAGGGCCTTAGATACAGAAAGCTTTTTCATGAGTGCTGCTGCATCTAGTGGACTCTGGTTGAGGTAGAGATTCAGCCAGATTTTCCCGTGAATTCTCTTAAAGCCCCAGTATTCGATGAATTCCCCTACGAGGTCTGCAAGGTAATCAACTTCTGGGATGTTTTTGTTTTTCATGTCTAACCTGGTTTAAAAACTCTTGAACCGCCGATTTTAAAGTGGAAAGGCATCCAAGGTCGTTTTTCAAAGTGTTTAAGACTCAAATTAATGAAAACTTAAAAAATAATCTCTATAGTTTAATAACTCTTAAACTCGCCGGGGTCAATTTCAGGTGGGAACTTAGACAATCTCTGGGCCTATACAAAACATGAACAAAGGGGGTTAGCGCATCTTCCAGAGAAGTTGGGAGAGGTAGGGTCTGCGAGTTTCTCCGGTGGCCACCATGATAAGTTTGGTGATTTTGAGATTCTCAGGGTCAGTAAAAAGTAGGATCAAAAGCTCTTGAATATAGTTCGTATTAAGGGTGATGTAATTATCGGTTCCAATTCCCAGTTTAAGCCCTTTTTTCTCCCACCATGAAAAGGGATGATCCTTATAGTCAGCAAAACTATTGGTCAGTTTATTGTTAGATGAGGGAAGAGCAATAAGGGAAACTTTTTTATTGATCATACGGTTAAGCACGTCATGCTGATAGTGTTCAACTTCACGGGCCGTATGGAATTTAATTTTTACGAAATGACGTTTTTCATCCTCATTTAGTTTTATCCCATTAAAAAGCTTCTCGCGAATATCCTCATGTTCTCGCCATTCCATATCCATCAGTTCTTTATAATCTGATGACTGGGGAAGAATTTTTCCGCCATGTTCATTGTCTTGGATGAGGCGATGATAAAGTGAGTGGAAATAAAAGTTAGGATTTATTCCAAGGGAAAGACCATGTTCAAGAGTATCAATGTGCCAAATGTTTAAGGAGTTATCAACCGCTTGAACTCCCTTCTTCAGAGTGTGCCAAGTCTCTCCATGGTGAGAGCGGATAGCAAAACCTTTAAAGTGAAGTTTTCTAAAGCCCTGTTGCATCTCCGCAAAGTGACCTTTGCGATAAAGATCTTTTTCACTGCCTACCGTATCGACTTCACACAAATAGGGAACGAGGTAGGGGTATTTTTCTAGCATCTCTAGGATGGCATCCACTTGATGGAGGAAGTGATCTTTTTTGGTTTTAAATTGCGGGTCAAAAAAATCTGCTTCTTTACGAAAACAAGGAGAGAGCACAAAATTAAACTCTGGGTGCTCGCTTTTAAATTGCATGAAACCTTCATAAAGGCCTAGCACCACATCCTCTTCTTTGAGGTTCGCAATTACTGGAATTTGCTCATCGGCGGTTTGAGTCGCGCGAGAGAGAGTAAATTTAAGTCTGATTTTTCCAACATTATATTTTTCATAAAGCTCACGCGCCATGTGATAGGCCGCGAGCTGGTGCATTTCTTTACTCACCAAAATGAGTTTCGGGAGAAGAAGAATTTTTAGGTAGCGGTCAAAAAATTCATCATCTTTTAACCGGATAAGATTATCC
>CANEVK010000040.1 GCA_947442115.1 Bacteriovoracaceae bacterium
CCTTTGTCACCCTTGTCGCCTTTATCACCTTTATCTCCGGTGTCACCTTTGTCCCCTTTATCACCCTTGTCGCCTTTATCACCTTTATCTCCGGTGTCACCTTTGTCACCTTTATCACCCTTGTCACCTTTCTCACCTTGAAGGCCGCGCGCACCCTGGTCACCTTTGTCACCTTTATCACCCTTGTCACCTTTGTCACCCTTGTCACCTTTATCACCCTTGTCCCCTTTAGGGCCTTGGATGCCTTGAATGCCTTGAGCTCCATCATTTCCATTCGTGCCATTCGTTCCGTTTTGTCCATCAACGCCATCTTTGCCGTTGTAATATCCCTTCTTCAATTTTCTCAATTCAATGATCATCATGACTGTTACAGTTGCAACAATCGCCACACCAACAATGATCGCCACTTTTTTGATATTGATATTTGAACCAGAGCTAAAAGCTGCTCCAGTTTGATTTGAATCACCCATGAACTTCACAGCTGTTTGAGCAATTTCTGTTTCTGAAAGATCTTGCTCTTTAAGTGAATTCAAAAGTGCGCGGTATTCTTTTTTCTTTGCTGGAGAAAGAATTCTGTTTTCCATTTCAACTTGAATATCTTGAGCAGAAATTTTATCTGCAAGAAGTGCTCTTAAACCTTGAGCAAGGCGAAGATCCGCCTCACGCTTGTACTCGCGATCTGATCCATCCCATCCATCCATTTCATACTGATACTCATCAAACACTCTTTGAATTTCTTCAGAGTGACGAGTGCTAGAAGTAGCAGTTTTTGAACCACTAAAATTTCCAGCAAGTGCAGTGTTAGAGGCGATAGCGATAGCGATTGATAAGCTGATCACTTTCTTGAGTGTGTTGAAATGCATGTTTTCTCCAAAATAAATTTAATATCCCATAGGGCGTTGATAAAAGTGGACTAATTTGGACGGATAATAGCGGGACTTATTCAGTTTTTGGAAAAAAAAGAGTCAAGATTCTCTTAATGAGGCCAAAGTGATGATAAATACGACGAAAAAAGTAAAAGAATTCGGCAACTTAGAAAGTAATTGAAAATTTTTCAAGGGTCTCAAACTCAAGGGGTCCTTAAGATCGACTAACTTTTATACACCATTGAAAAAGCTACTTACTTGTCCTCTTTTTAACACTTCACAACCTCAAATCACAGATAATCACTGAAATTCTTTTAAGGACTTATTGGATGCGCTTACAACTTATACCTCTTCTCATCACTGGCCTCATGAGTCTTACAGCACTGGCCACAGTGCCGATGGAGACCATTGAAAAACTAAAAAATGATAAAGAAGTGGTGGTGAGTGTATTTAGTAAAAAAGATCAAAAAGCCATTCAGTCGAAATTTTCAAGCACTCAAGAAAATAAAAAGATTGCTTCAATCCTCTACACAACGATTCAAAATTTTCTCGATCAAGATGATGAGCAATGTGAACTTAGATTTATTGATCAACTTAAGAAAAACTTTCAGTCTGCCAAATTAGATACATCTGAAGAAGGATTACAAGATCTTTTCAAGATGCTCAGAGTGACTCATGCCATTGATGATATCTTTTATCAAATTCTAACGGGTCTCCATCAGGACCAGATTGAATTTGGAGATCTGAAGTTAGATAAAAAAAGATTGAACCTGGGTTTAAAGCATAAAAAACTAGTAAAAAACAATGATGTGAAAGAACTTTTCTCTGGTTTCACTGAATGGCCTGACGAGACGTCTCGCTGTGTTTATCAAGAATTTATCTTTGTAAAAAACAATATCAAAAATAAGGATAATAAGTTTTCGGATAAAAATAAATTCTTAAAGCAATTGATTAAAATCGCTTACAAAGAAAAGGTTTTTGATCTCGCCACTTTCAATAAGCTTGAATACCTGCGTACAAAGAGCTTTGTCACCAAAAGAAACTTCTGGCTCAAAGATTATTTCAAAATCATTTTTAATGCTAAAAATAAAATGCGCCCCATTAAGGCAACCTATGTCGTCAAAAACCTTGAAGAGGAAGATGGTTTCACTAGTGAGAGGATTCGACGTTTCTCGAGGATGACTCGTCGTCAGCTCCTTTATAAAAAGTATGATGAAACGCAAATTATTCTTCTTTCGCAAATCATTCAGCGCGCCTCTAGAAGAATGGGTGTTGACCCTGATACAGTTAGTGGTCGACCTGTTATCTCTCAAGAATTCAATACTCTTAATGAAAATGGCGAGCGTGAAACATACGTTGAAAGAATAGAACTAGATCCTCAGAGCCAATTCAATCTGGCGCGCAGACTTCTTCGCAAAGAGATGGTTGAAACTCAGATGATGGAGACTTTTATTGGACTGGAAATCACTTACGAGGACCTCGTTGCCGCAGCTTTTGAAACGGGCTACATCACCTTTGAGGACTTAGAGTACGTTGTTAAATACGATGATCTTTGGAATCCAAACATTTCAAGTTTTGAAAGAATCATCGGCTTTACTTTTAATGTGGCCGGCATTGGTTCAATCTTTTTGCCTCCTCCTTGGAATATTACGGCGACGATCGCCCTTGGAGTTGTGGAAGGCCTTATCCTTAATACTAGAAAAAATGGAGCTGAAAATGATAACCCTGCCACGTTTATTGAATAGTGCTCTTCTTTTAGGAACACTTGCTGCGACAACTGCTTTTGGACAAACGACTTATTGTCCGAAGAAGTTTGATGTTCTTGAGCGTGATAAAAGAGATGGCTACGAGTTCGTTTCTAGGGAACTTGAAAATCTCTTTTGTACAAATAAATTTGAAGGTGAGTATTTTAAGATTGTCTATGCAAGAGAAGATGAAGCCATTTCATTTAACCACAAAGATAAAGATCTTATAAAAAAAGCGGCGAACGTTTATTATCACCTTACGATTGCACGCAACTTTTGGATGAAGAATGTTAAGTCAGAGTTCGTAGGAAAGCTTCCTCAACTTGTCATCCGCCTTGATATTACAAATGCTTATTCAAGTGCCCGTCATTTTAAGAATGAAGAACAAGAAAAGAATTACAATAATGCCTGGTCCATTCCTGAAGGCCAGACTCCGCGCTTTGCTAAAGAACAAAAGAAATGGAATAAAGAAATTTGGTTCAGCCCCATGAAAAAAATTGAGGCGAGAGACCTAGTTGAATCAGATGGAAGTAATCCGATTCATGAAAGTCTCAAGGTTGTGAAGGATCCGATTGTCAGCTTTAATCAAAATCGTCTTATTTTTTCAAGTTTGTTGATGGTGAGAAATAATACTCTCAATAGCAGCTCACTTTTAGATCTTGCGATTAAAAGTGTGGGGCCAATCGCTGTGATGTATGCGCTGTTAGAGGTGACTAAACACATGGATCATTGGTTTATGGATAAGTATTACTTTGTTGATACGGCGATGGTTCCAGAAATTATTTATCACGAGTTCGCTCACATCGCGATGTCGGATACCATGAAGACTGTTCACTCGGTTCCTGTGATCGAAGGTATGGCCGATTACTTTGCCGCGAGAATTGCAGAACGTCGCAGAATGTATCAGAAGATGAAAAATATTTCGAGTAACCGCTCTAAGGATATTAAAAATAAATCAAACTACCACCCTTATCTTGAAGGGGCCTGGAATGCGACTTCTGATTTTACCTTAAGTCTACTTTGGAAAGGTAAAATGGAGTTTGATGCGGCCAATGAAAAGCGTGCTAAGAAAGGCCAAGCTCCGCTCGTTAATTATGATGATCTTATCTATCAAACGCATTTTCATCTGGATGAAAACTCAGATATCGCCAATGATTTAACGGGGGCGCTTATCAAGTCCTGTGAAGAAAAATGCGCGAGCCTACGCTCAGGGGTAAATACTCTTCATCAAACTTTCGAAGCTAAAGGGTTGAATTAGGAGGGGAAGGTGTCACGTACCTTTTTGACCTTGTAAAAAGGTAATCTTCGATTTTATCGATAAGGCGGGACGAAATCGTCTGTGGTATCAATGGCAAAACTTTTTGGGAGTTACTTTATGCGTAAACTTATAACTTTACTTGCCCTCTCACTTTCATCTGCCACTTTCGCTGAAACTATTGTGACGGCACCGGGGACTCTGGAGCAGCTTGGTAAAAAGACCAGGGAAAATGAGTATTACATCAAGCGCGGCCCAGCGAAGTTTAAAATCTTTTATTTTGATATCGGTAAAGCAGTCACTCCTTATTACTTAAGTGAAAGTACCTTTAAACGTTTCTATAAAAATGAGAACAAATGTTTTGAGCTCACGATTCAAGATAAAATTAATCTTGCTCGTCGAGTGAAGTGTAAAAATAAACTACAAGACCTGCATTTTGCTGGATTTGAAGATTTTAAAGCTACGAATCTTTCTGAGTTTTATGCCGTGGGCTGGAAGGGATTTGAGATCGAAAATACTCAGCAAAACTTTGTACTTGAGGCTTATCTTCAGACTCAAGAAATGTATGACCGTGACCGCCAGGTGTATGGGCCAGGGTATGATCAAATTGCTCCAAAGAAAAAATTCAATGTCTCACTTTCGACTTCATCGAAAATTCAGTTAACTGAGAAGAAAGTTGAGTTTCTGCAAACCTTTAAACTCTCATCAGACAAAGTTGGTATCTTGAGCGAGAAAACTCAGGATGTGAAAAGCTCCATCGTCGCGGCGGAGAGAACTTTGGTCTTCACCAATGGCCAAGGCCAGCTGCTCATTTACAATACTTATATGCGAAATCCTTTTGGAGATTATCGTCTATCTCTTAATCCTGAGGTGCCTTCGCTTCTCAAAAAACTTAATGACCTTTCTACGACACGAGCAGTCTGCTTTCGGGATGACTACCTCACTCGTAGAGCGAATGATTGCCATAAGTTGATTTTTGAAACGCACTCGCTCACAAAATACAATAAAGTTCAGTTCATGCTGGTGGATTTTAAGAACCAAAACTTGAAGTTAATTGATGAATAGTTGAAAAGGTACGCGGTACCTTTTTACCTCTTTAGCTAATCAACCCATTTTTCAATTTGTTTAGATATATTTGCCATAGACCTCCAGACGAACTTGGGGTCCTCAAGCGAAGTCAGGATTTTGATAAGTCTGTCTATCGTAAATCGGTCAATGTGAAAATTCAAAAGCCTACTGATATCACTTGCATCATTACGAGTAAGCTTTCCAGCTTCATTATTACTGTAGCCTTTTTGATAAATAATCGCAGAGATGATTTTACAAAGTTCGAATTTTAAAACTTGTTCAGGCCCTGGCCTAATACCTAAAACACCAATAATTTTGTCCTCATCAATTTCATCTACGATGAATTGATCTTCTTCAAAGTATGAATCTGGAAGACTAGCTCTTTTTTTCATAAAATCTCCCTCAATGAATAGTCACAACCACAGTTGACGAATTCTTCATAAAATCGACTACCATTTTTAATTTCTTGCCTTCATCATAAACGTAAAAAATCATTCTTTTTTCAACATCTTTTAAATTTGTTAGTTGAATCCTAGGATCCTGCTCTAGATGTTTCAACTGTTCAAAAATCATGATGACATCTTCTTCACTATAACTATTTCTTGCTGGCCCTATGTTATAATCCCTTCGTTTTTTGTCCCATCCATATTGAATATGTTTTAAATCAAACCATATATCTCGGACTAATCTTCCACTAATCAAAATAGGAATTCTCAACTTTCTATTCACAGTATTTTCTTTTTTCATTGAGAAATCCTTATTTAATTTTAACACGATCATGGCAGATTTGCCACGACCAATATTTATCCATATTTTCATTGAGATAGGTGCTAAGAAACGATTACTGTCTTAATCGCATCGCCTCCTTTTGTCCGTAAATTAACCGTAACCACCGCAAACATCAACCATATAAAGGTGCCATGTTGAAAAGGTACGTGACACCTTTCCGAACGAATTGATAATCTCTGGTTCATGACAAATAAAATGAATATGATGACGACAGCAGCGTTGTTCTTTTTGGCGGCGGGAATTTTTACGTCGGTGACGATTTTATCGGCCTATCAAATCCTCTTTACTCTCCCGCTAATCTACTTCACCTACATGGCCTTCAAGAATAAAGACTTTAAACTTCCCGTAAGTTCTTGGTTTCTCCTTGCCTTCACGGCCGTGGCGCTTTTAAGTCTCGTCGTAAACTTTGACCTTATTCCTAAGCCTTCGAAAAATTTTGGACGATTGAAGTACTTCATTTTTGGCATCGGGGGAATTTTTGTTTTGAGAGCGTGGCTTGCCTCTGCGAATGATCAAACGAAGAAAATTATATTGAATACATTTTTCTTAAGTATTATCGTGGCGGGAGTCTACTCCGTTTTCTCCATGAGGACTGATGGTCGCGCCAAGGGTCTCACGGATACCATGCGCTATGGTTATGGCTCAGCGATGATACTTCTGACTCTCCTCTCGGCCATCCTTCATCATCAAAAACTCGGCAAATGGTTTAACTATAAAATCGCTATTCCTGTTTTTTTGATTGGTTTTCTGGGGATGTACCTGACCTACACTAGAGGAGCACTCCTCGGTTTTCTTTGTGGACTTCCTTTTGTGCTTTATTTTTTTAATAAAAAACTCGGCTACATCCTAGGGGGATTGGCCGTCCTTGGAGTCCTAGGACTGGTAGGAGTGTATCTTTTCGGGTCAGGCGAAAGTAACAATCGTTTCTTAGTTAATAAAAACAACGGTTCGGACGTCATCCGCCGCAGCCAATGGAAAGCTGCGATTATTGCAACCCAAGAGAAACCACTTTTTGGATGGGGCCTTTCAAATTTTCATTCTCAACTTAAGCGCATTAAGAATGATTATGATCTGGATGCCAAAGACTACAATGATGCTCATTCGCACAACCTCTTCCTTGAGATCGCCTCAGGTACAGGGCTTATAGGTTTTATCCTTTTTCTTGGCTGGGTCCTTGCTTGGGCCTGGGAATCCTTTAAGGCAGGCGGACTCACCCGAGCGCTAGTCATTCCATTTGGAGTCGCTTTTGTGGTTTCAAGTCAATTTGAAGTCACGTTTGATGCGAATAATGCATCCATGATTTTCTTTCTCTACGGATTGTCGAAAAGGTAGCGGATACCTTTTCAACACCTTCTCAACATTGAATTTTCTAAAGTTAAAGATCTTATCCAAGTGATTTCTTCAAATAAAGACATGTATACACCTGAAATCTCATGCTTTTTGTGAGAACCGGCGTAGTGTGATACACTACAAAAGATTTGGGTTTTCATGGCCAAGTTTCGATTTGTTTTTTGGCTTTTAGAATTTTTACAATCTCATCGCGTTTTTGAATTTGAATGGGACGACGGAAATTCATTTAAGAGTATCCAAAAACATGGAGTAGATAATGAGATGGTTGAATCAATTTTTATAGACGACAACCTCTTAGCTCTAGGTGAGCAATATCAACCAGAAACTTACGAGTCGAGATATGGAATAATAGGAAAGACAAAGGCCGGAGACATTTTGTTTGTATGTTTTACGGTGCGAGATAAAAGAATAAGACCAATTAGCTCACGATACGCGAACTTAAAAGAAAGAGAATTATATGAAAAAGAGATATGCTAAATCATTGCCTGAATATGACGACGTTGAATTTGATGAAGAATCAGTTTTGAATTCAAGAAAGATTCTCCGAAAAATGCCCACTAGTATTTCGCTGCCTCCTGATATTGTCGAAGAGTTAAAAAAAATTGCGGCGAAGAAGGGAATACCTTATCAAGTGTTAATGAGAAGTTTTATTATTGAAGGTTTGCAGAGGTTAAAAGATTTATCTTGATAGGAATAAAGGTGTGCGATGCCCCTCTGATACTTTTCACCAAATTACGCTGATCGATTTAAGGCATCTTCAATCGAACTACGGATCCATTTCTGATAATCAAGACCCTCGTCCTCTGCCTTAGCTTTGATCGCCTCAAGCATTTCTTCACTAATTCGAATTGTAATCGACTTATTTTTTGGCCTTAATTCGAATCGAACTTTTTTCCATCCTTTTTTATCAAAAAGGGACGAGAGGTCCCTTTCCAATGGATCAGTCTTCTTTTTAGATACTTTTTTTGAATTCTTCATATTTCGTCGCCTCTTTTTCTTTCATAAATCTTGCGGAGATAACCCTAATCCTGCTGCTTCTCATCGTGAAACAGACAAACATTGGTTTACTTAGAGGCCCCTCTCCAATCTCTATAAATCTCTCTTCGTTCAGGGAGTGCTGTTTATCTGCAATGATGAAAAGATCCTGGTTAAAGAATTCTTCCACAATATGTAACTCAAATCTTTTGAGTATTTTTGCTTTATTTGCCTCATCCCAATCAAAGCCTTCAAATTCTAAGCTTATCATACTCTGTTTTCCATTTTTTGTACATACATTAGTATTAACACGTCATTAGCGCCAGCGGAAAACATACGGACATTTTTAGAATTTAACAAGAATATAAAGGTGCCAGGTTGAGTGGCACCAACTCAACCTGGCACCTTTTTTTTATTGTCGAAAAGGCGAAAAGGTACCGCATACCTTTTCCCCTTTTCAAAGGATTTTTAAGAAACGAGACTTAATTCCAGTCCAGTATACTTAGACCGAGGAATGAGGCCTCCTCTTGAGTTGCCGGATTTTTCGATGGATATCAAATCCAGATGAGCGAGTTTTTTGACATCATTATGAACATTTTTAAAGTCTCGTTTAAGCCCCTTGGCCAATTCATAAATAGATTTAGGGCTATGGTGATTGAGGTAAATTAAGATCTCGACCCTGTTTTTAGTCAGGATTCGCATAAAAGATTTTACACTATTGAAGACAACTTCATTCTCTGCCTGGATCATTTTCTTTTTACCCTTGAGGGCGAGAGCATATTCCGATTTCAATTGCTTGCCTGATTTAATGACGACTTTTAAGTTTTTGGAATTCATAGGCAATAAACTCTCACCCTGACAAGGGCATAAAAATCTTCAATCAATTTTTCAACATCTTCAAAAAAATAAACTTGCTCCTCATACCCAAAATGGATGTGGTGACCCTTAGGATGATGATTATCAATACCGACTAGTACCATTTTCGTTTCCGTCTCCAAACAATAAAGTGAATACTTAACTCCATCTGGATATTTCTCCGTTTTAGGAACTTCCCACACCTTTAATTCTACCACAACCTCTGAGTCGAGGTATTCATGTTAAACTAAAATCTTTGAGTAATAAATAATGGTAACAGGGACCATATATAGCCTATTTACTAATGTTGCTTTTCTCCTCCTCCTCTGAAAAAACAGCGCCATTTTAAAAACTGCCAAAGATAAGAAATAATAGCGGGATTGACTCACCCCTTAATAAATTCTTATGCCCTAAACATTCAAAAGTTACGTGACACCCCTAAAAGAAATCGATATAAATTGACGCATGTCAAATAGAGCGAAAACGACCCTCCTTCTTCTTATAGATGCGCTGATTTTAGTGCTATCGCTTTCAGTCGTTGTGTACGCTCGTCGAATGGGTCACCCTTCAGATAACTATCTCGCAAAACACTATAACCTCTTCTCACTAATTTTTCCGTTTTGGATCTTGATGTACTTCATTGAAGGTCTCTACACTCTTAAGACTTATAATCCAGCAAATCTTTCGATCTCGGTGATTCGAAGCACGTTCCTTTCAGTCTTCGTTTCAATGGTCCTGGTTTATCTCTTCCCCATTGAAGGAAGATCAATCACTCCAAAAACAAACCTCATTTTAGTTGCGATCATCTCGCTTCCTTTGAGCTTCTTTTGGCGCCGATACTTCTTTAGCTACTTTTCTCACGATACAAGACTTCGAGAGACGGTTCTTATAGGTTCGGATGAAACAGTAAAAATGGTCCTTCAGGAATTAGAGAGTAAGCCCCACCTTGGCTATAAGATTGTATCAACCAATTCGACTATTCCTCCTGAAGCTAAGTTAATTGCGATTGAACGAAACTTTGCTGATCGCGAGATCTATCAAAATATCTTTAACCTTTTGGGCTCTGGCGTTGAAGTCATGGATTTGGCCAAGTTTGCAGAAAAGATCTCGGGTAAAATCCCTATTAATGCCATTGATGAATCATGGTTCATTGAGTATTGCGGACATCAGGAAAGTCGCTCATATGACTTCTTGAAGCTCTTCGTTGATAAAGCTATAGCTATCTTGCTCCTGATTTTATTGATTCCAGTTGCAGCAATAGTTCTCCCGGTTTTACTTATCTTTCACGGTAGACCAATCGTTTTTAAACAGATCAGAACAGGCCTAAATAATAAGCCTTTCAAACTGTATAAGCTTCGATCAATGGTAGTGGATGCTGAAAAGCACGGGGCACAATGGGCAAAACCTGGTGATGCTCGGGTCACAACAATCGGAAAGTTTTTAAGAAAGTCTCGCTTTGATGAACTGCCACAACTCATTAATATCATCAGAGGTGAGATGAGTTTGGTTGGGCCACGTCCAGAAAGACCTGAAATGATCGAGAAACAACTTGCTCCTTCAATTCCATACTACAATCTAAGACATTTAGTGAAGCCGGGTGTAACGGGTTGGGCGCAAGTGACATTTAGATATGGATTTTCAGCGGAAGATTCGAAAGAGAAACTTCAATACGATTTATTCTATGTAAAAAATAAAAGTGCGTGGCTTGATATACTAGTACTTTTCAAGACGATAAAAACAGTTCTCACGGGTGCTGGTCAGTAAATTAGTTAAATTCTTTCGATATTATTTCGAGTAGAGAAATTTCGCTTAATTCACGAATCTTTTTTTCATTGAGACGGACTAAAGGATTTGTTACAAATGATTCAATTGCTCGTACAATATCAGTAACATTATTAGGATTGAAAAATATAACATCTGAATAACCGTCAATCACTTCATGAGCATAGTCAAGATCACTAACTAAAATTGGTGATCCAACAGCTTCTGCTTCGATTAACGGAAGACCAAATGTTTCTGATATACTAGGAAATATCATAGCAGATGATATCGATAGTTGTTTAAAAACTTCCTCTCTACTTATGCTTCCCATATTTATAAGATTTATATTTTTAGATCTTGGACTAAACTTTCTTTTTAAAATCTCGAATTCTTCAGAAGACAAGGTTAGTTTAAGTTCTATTTTTTTGTTCTGAACAGCTTCATCCATGATTAAATTCAACGCAGCGATGAGATTGAAATGATTTTTATGAAAGTAAAATTTAGCAGGATAAAACAACACTATTCCAGAATCTTTAGGACCTGTCCATTCTACTATTGTCCCACCTGCAATCTCAATCTTCGGACGATGAATTAAAATATTAATGTGATTAATTTTATGAATTCTAGCAGCTCCTCGCCGCATCCATTCGGTCTGAACTATTACTTTTGATGTCTCTTTTAAATTAACCTCGACAAAAAAAGGATATATTTTTTGTTTCAACCAACTTCTAAAATACTTGAAAGGTATCCTAATATTCTCATCATAAGGAAGAGGCTGATGAAGATAAATAATTGATTTAAATTTTCTAGGAAGTCTCGGCAATGAGTTTTGTAAACTAATAAATACGACTTCATCATTTTCAAACTTTTTTAGAAATTTTATACTGAAAATGAACTCCCAACAAAATCTTCTCATCCACTTCAGATTATGCTCTATAGGAACAAGTTCAATATCATGAGCACTACAGACATCAGAAAAAGTCGACGAGCCGAGTAAAGTCACCTTAATACCTTGAAGTTCTTTTGTGCCCTTTATCAAGTCAGACAAAATGGTATAACTCCCACCCGTGAAGGCAGTAATTGCAGAAGCATATATAATTAATCTTTTAGTGTTCACAACTACCTTAAATTAAACTTTTTCAAACCCATTACAATAAAACATTTAATTACTTTCCAAATATAAATCAAATCGGGAAGAAACCATGTATCCCCGAATACCTTTTTGCTTCCCAAATATAACTGCTTGGTGGATTTCAACATCCTTTTATTACTCACACCATCTAAAGCGAAAACCGCTATCGGCAGATCGACTGATCGGATTTTTACTCTCCCCTTAATTAAATGAAGCAGATGATAGTGATCAGCGGTTATACTATAATTGAGGGAATAGTTCCCAAACGATTTAAACAATCTGGATGAATAGATCATCCCTTGATGACAAACAGGCATATTACTTAAAACATTATAAGGTGAAAGGCTTGACCCTATAAGCTTCTTACGCACTCTAGATGCAGCAAGGACCTGGAAGATTATTAATTCATTCTCAATATCTAAGCTTTGCTTAATCTTTGATATCGAACTTGAATCTATACAAATATCTCCAGAATTCAAAAACCAAATAAAGCCTTCATGAACTTTTGAAATACCTTTGTTCATTCCATCATAAATTCCTTTGTCTTTTTCTGAATAGAAATTAAAATTAAATTTTGGATCCAAGCTAGAGAGGTACTCAACTGTGCCATCACTTGAAAGCGAGTCGATAACGATCCAACTAAATTCTTGATCAGACTGCGAGTTCAAAGATTCGTATGTCATTTTAAGATTCTCTAGATCATTTTTACATACCGTAATGACATTAAGCATTTGATTCATCTTTTTGATTAAAGAAGATTAAAGATAAAAGAATGGTCAACGTATGAAACATATTAAAAAAATCGAGATACGGTTGAAACAATCCGAAACATAAAAAAAACATCCAAATCATACGATTATTTAAAGAAAACTTAAAAAAACAGTAAAAAAGAGAACACATCATGATAATGGTGTAAGGAATTCCATACCAAATCGCGTTTGATAAAAGGAAATTATGGGCAGGATTTTTTTTTCCATTAATCATTGGA
>CANEVK010000041.1 GCA_947442115.1 Bacteriovoracaceae bacterium
CCATAGGAGTTTGCACATACTGATCTGTTAGTGTCTCTAATAAAAGATCTTGTGTTTTAAACCCACCATACTTTGTGCCGAAACGACCTCCATAAAGAATATGTGGGGCCATACTCAAGCATTCTGATCCAGCAACTAAAACTGAAGAAGCCTCACCCAATCTAATGAGGCGAGAAGCATCTAAGATGGCCTGAATCCCAGAGCCGCAAAGTCGATTAATTACAATGCCAGGGGTCGTTAAAGGAAGGCCACATTTTAGGGCCAGGTGTCTTCCAGCATAAAGTGTGTCAGGAGTGGAAGGAATAACATTGGCAAATATAACTTGATCAATCAATTCAGGCTTTAAATTTATTTGGTCTAAAAGTGCTTGCGTTGAAAATACTGCAAGCTCAACTGGTGTAAAACCAGCGAGTTGGCCTCCAAATTTACCAAAAGGAGTTCTTTTAGCATCAACAATATAAACTTTTTCTTTATCGGCCATCACTTTTTGCCTCCCTTGTGAGGATTCTTACTTAAAAAGTATCATAATCAATAATGCCTTGAATGGCATTAGCTTAATAAAGGATCGTGTCTATGTCCGAAATAGCATCAGTGGTTCGTACAAATCAGGCAAAAGAAGCTCTCAATAAGCGTGAGGCTTTTGAATTACGTAGAATTGAAGAAAATAAAAACAAGCAAATAAATCTCACGAAAGCAAAAAGTGAAGAGCAAATTGAAAAGATAGAAAAAGATTATCAAGTCGCTGTAAAAAAAGAAGTTAACGAATCTGAAATCCGACTGACGAAAGTTAGAAATAATTGGAATAAACGAATTAGTGAAGAAAATAATCGATATGAAAAAATGCTTGAAGATCTCAAAACTGAGCATAGTCAAAGACTAGAAGAAACAAAGTTAAATAATGAACAAGTCATTGCGAAACAAGAAAACAAGCTTAAAGAGTATCTTGATAATGCTAGAGAGAAGTATGAGGAAGAGAAAGCAAAACTAGAGTCTTAGATCGGTTATAATCCAGGAAGGAGTATAGATGGACCAGAAAAATAATGAATCAAATGGTGTCTACATCAATGGTAAAAGACAAGTCATTGAGCTTTTACAAAGAATGGATGCTTCCGATAAGGCCAAGCTACTTAAAAACCTAAGGATGAGAAATCCTTCCCTGGCTAAAGAATTAACTGAATCATGTATCTCATTTGAAAGTATTTGGGATCTTAATGATGAGTCATTAAGAACTCTACTCTCTCAGATTCAACCAGCCATCATCGGTCTTGCTCTAAATATCGTTCATGTCAAGAACCAGCGTCGCGCTTTGTCTCTAATATCAAGAGAAATGGCCCTTAAAGCCTTCGATATTATGCAAAAAGATTTGTCATCAAATAGAAATGAATGCTACCGGGCCCAGCAAAAGATTTTAGAGCTAGCACTGAATCTTAATAGAAACAGAATTATTCAATTTTACTGAGAAAGTAATTTTTTAAATTCAATTTCTCGCTGAGGTGGAAAATCCTCATCACTTATAATGGAGGGATGAAAAACTCGATTCTCAGCGATTAATCCTGCGGTATTTTGAAATCTTGAAATCATCGTAATAGATAAATCGACAAGCCAATCAGGAGCACCCTCTAAAACCTCACGAAATTTAGAATGCTCCACAAAATCAACTTCAGTCTGAGTCAATGCTATTGCGGAGTAAGTGTAAGGTGCATCGGCCAACATACAACTTTCTCCCAATATATCTCCTGTTTTTGCCAAATAAACAGGAATAAGTCTTTCCTTAGAAGCTTTAAGACATAGTACTTGGCCCGATTTAACAATAAACAATTGATCGGCCGGATCCCCTTCTCTAAAAAGGACCTTGTGAGTTTGTAAAAATTTAGAGCTACTAGACATGTAAAAATTCCTCTTTAATATGCCCCTCTAAGAGAGTGCCGTATCTTAAACCGTAAGTTGAAATGGTCATTTCTTTTACAAGTAATCGATGGATTAAATGATAAACAGTGTGAAGACCACCTTTTATACTTGCCGAGCGTTTTCCTAAGAAAGGGAATTCCTTTAAAAAAATCTCAGGGCCAGACATTGAAAAATGCTTGAAAAGATTTTCAACATCATCAGATTTTAATTTTAAACCATGGACATCATCCTCAAAAAACTCTTTACGTCCTAAATACATATTCCCAAGGGAAGTCATCGTCCCTGCAACACAAAATAATTGATTTGTTACAAATTGATCCAGACTTGATCTAAAGTCTTCAAAAATCTTCTGTAGATTTTGGACAAAAAGATCTTCATCAAGCCATTGAGATGCTCTGACTGCTCCAATGGGTAAACTTATTGTGTTCTGTATTTCATTTTTCTTCACATTAACTTTAATTAATTCTGTTGAGGCTCCACCGATATCCATAATCGTTATAACTTCATCATTATAAGTCGAATTAAAAAGAATACCTTTGGTTGAAAAGTAGGCTTCGGCTGCAGGTGTAATCCTTTGAATATTAACTCCCAAATCATCTTTTATTTGATCAAAAAATGAGCTCGCATTCTGCGCCACCCTTGAGGCTTCAGTAGCGGTCGCTATGATCTCTTCTGGCCTGATACCATACTTTTGCGCTTCTTCGACATAATCTACAATCGCTCCTAAAGTTAGTGCCATGGAATCGGGATGAAATGCTTTATTTTTATCAAGATCCCGTCCCAAAGATGTGATAAAACTTTTTTTTGAAATATCTTTAAAATAATCTCCTTCAATCTCAGCAATTAAAAGGAGAACACTATTTGAACCGATATCAATTGAAGCTCTCATCTTGTTTTTCATAAATCTATAACTCTCATGAGGTCACCCTTGATTAATGGATCGATAAAACCTTTTTCACAAATAATACCAGTAATAAAATGATGATCAGTGACATCAAAACTTGGATTGACTGATTGGGCACCTAGAGGAGCTAATTGGACACCATTAAGTTGGGTTATTTCATTCATTGATCTCATTTCGATTTCAATATGAGATCCATCTGGAATTTGAGGATCAAAAGAGCTTAAGGGTGCCACAACATAGAATGGCACTCCATAATTTTTTGCAACAATCGCAAGGGTGGAAGTTCCTATTTTATTTGCCGTATCTCCATTGGCGGCAATTCTATCAGCTCCTACAAAAATAGCATCGACTAATTGATTGGCCATCAAATAAGAGGCTGCACCTTCAACCACAAGGCTAAAAGGAATTTTTTCTTTTGTGAGCTCAAAGGCAGTGAGTCTAGTTCCTTGCATGTAAGGTCTCGTTTCATCAGCATAAACATGGGAGATGTGACCCTGAGAATGTGCAACAGAAATAACACCAAGTGCAGTCCCTAAACTTCCGCAGGCCAAAAACCCAGTATTACAATGGGTCATGAGATTCCATTTTTTATGACCCATTTTCTCTTGAAGTTTTGCGATGGCGATGTCCGCCATTTTCTGGTTTTTAACTTGAGATAATCTCATCTGCTCATGACCAAAAGCTACTAGAGATGAATAAATTGTCTGCATATCCAAGGATTGAGCGATAGATGTTTTAAAGATCTCAAAACATCTATTTACTTCAAAAGAGAGATTCACAGCAGTGGGCCTTGCAGAGATCATTTTATCGCAGGCTTGCCTACAAAGATCTAAATCAATTCTATTCTGCTGTTTTGTCCAAAGGGCCAGACCAAAGATTGCGCTAAAACCTATACATGGCGCCCCTCTAACAACCATTTTTTTTATCGCTTCAATAACACCATCCATTTCTGTCATTTGCAGAAATTTTTCTTCATTAGGGAGCAATCGCTGATCAAGCAAAAAGAGAGAATGATCTTTCCAGATTATAGGGCTATAGGATGCATTCATTTTTAACCTTCAATATTAAAAGGATTAATAACTTCTTTCTTTAATCCTTTTTTAATTTTATTTTTTGGATCCTTTATTTCAAAGAAAGATTTTTCATTTGAATTAAAAGACAAGTTTCCATCAAATAACTTTGAGTCTGCCCCGATGATGGAGGAGTTAGTAAATCTCAAATTATTTTTATCTAATTTTGCGCTTAAAAATAAATGCTGAGACTGATCTATATCTAGACCAGCTTCTAAAGAGACCCTCTTTATCGGATCAAAAAATATCCCCGACAACTGCTTATAATTGGTAAATCGCAAAGAGCTTTCCCATTTGCCGCCAGTCCAATGATTAGACCAAGACCCCAAGGCTTTTCCAGATAATTGACCACCTTCTAGCTTGAAATAGGGTGCTAAAAAACTAAACTGGGCTAGCCAGTCAAAATCAATAGCCTCAAATGAAACAGAATTTAAATCGTTTTTAAAAAGATAATCAAAATTAAATTTAGATTTATCAATGACCAGATTTACTTGATAGAAATTTTCAAAAGGAGAGATACTATACTTAAAATAACCATCTACCAGCTGATCTTTCAACTTACATTTCTTCAATGAAAGATAGGTGGATGAAAAATAGTCTAGTTTTAGATCACGAAACTCTCCAAAATTTTGAACTGCAGTTAGAGAATTTAAAAAATCAACACCAGAAAAGCCTAGCTCCTCAGAGGATTGCTTAATTTTACCTCTTTCAAAATCGATAACAGATCTTTTAAAGAAGCTTACTTCACCATTAGGTGCAATAAAATTTGTTTCCCATTTATCATTTTCAATTGATAGTGACCACTGACCTTTAAACTTTTCCAACTCTCCAAGATTAAAATCACCAGGGAAAGTGAGTTTAGATGAAATTAGTGAATGATCATCATTTTTCAGACTTCTTACATATTTCAATTTTCCATTAGCACGACCCTTTCTTAGATCGAGATAAGGATTTTTCAGCTCATCGCCTACAAGATTTAAATATGAAAGCGGAAATCCGACAAAACTCAGATCAAAAATCATCTTATTGTCTCGGGCGAGTATGGAGCCGCTACCTACAGTCTTTTGATCTACTTTAAGTTCAAGCTCAGATAAAAAATCTAATTCAAGTGGATTAAATTTTGTTACACCTTGTAAAATAAGGTCATCTAAATGCAGTCCTTCGCCAGCATCTTTGGTCTTAAATTCTCCGCGATAGTTAAAACTCCATATATCTAAACTGGGTGTGAGATCACCAAAAAGCCAAAGATCTGATGAATAATGTTTTTCTTTATGAGAGATATTGACGGGAATATTTATTTCAAAGGCAGAATTTTTACCATACTGAAAGTCCCTGACTAAAAGCTTAGACAAGGTGAAAAACCTACGCTCCCCGTCCTGTTCTTTGATAGATATATTTTTTGCTCGTAGGGTATATATGGCATCTTTAAGATAAGTTGGAAGATTTAATTTTATGGCTTGAAGCTTATCTTTTTTTTGAATTGGGCTTTTAATCTGCTCATCAGAATCATCACTTGGACGGATAAAGATATTTAAATCACTTAGATTAATTTGTGCGCTTCCTCGATCCAAAAGGATAAGCCACCAAGGTACTTTCAATTGAACTTTATTTGCGCTTGCTAGCAACTTATTCGATTTTCTCAGTTCAAGATCAATAAGAGTTAAGTCAAAATCCAATGAAAAGGCATAACGAATCTTTCCAATCGTCAATTGAGACCCAGGATAGTTGCTTTCAATCTGCCCATTTAATAAGGAAACAAGTGACTCAGGTCGAAGCTTAGAATAAGCACTGTAAATAAGTGATCCTATGGTCAATATTAAAACAGCCCAAGCCCAGAGCATTATTTTTGTTGAGAGTCTCATTTTAAACCTGTCCTGAATTCAAACCAGTTCATCTTATATCTTTTGAAGTGGCGCAAACTTAACCATGAATTTCTTTTTTATACCGTCGCGAAATAAAATTGTGACTTTTTCTTCCGGCCCACTCCCCTCAGAATCTAGAACAGTACCATTTCCATACAGAGAATGAAGAATTTTTGAGCCAACGGGAAAACTTGCAAAATCCTTTATTTTTTTTGTCTGATAGACTTTATCAGAGTCAAAAGAGTCTTCTCTATAATTTTGTGACTGATCGAAATCATCATATTGAGAATCACCAAAATCATTCTTTTTTGCTGTTGTCTGGTAACTTAGCCATTTATAGTATTGAGAAGGAATTTCATGGATAAACTGACTTGGCCCATTAAACTTTAAACTTCCCCACAACATTCTTCCTTGAGCAAAAGAAATTGTTAATTCCTTCATGGCCCTAGTCATGGCGACATAGAAAAGTCGTCTCTCTTCTTCAATAGCAGTAGGTCCACTTTCCAAGCTTTTATAGGAGGGGAATATATTATCCTCAACACCCACTAAAAAAACATATGGGTACTCTAGTCCCTTAGATCCATGAACAGTCATGAGGGAGATACTCTCCCCACTCGATTCTTCGCTCGTAGTGTCTAATGTTATTGTTTCTAAAAATTTCAATAAGGATGGTTGATCTTCATTTTCCTCAAATTGTTTAAGAGCACTCATTAACTCTTCAAGGTTTTCAAGCCTCGCTGAGCCCTCATAGGTTTTATCAGCTCGCAGAAGCTCAAAATATCCAGATTCATTTAAAAGCTTTTCATAGCTCAAAGACGGAAGCGTTTGAGCACCTTCCATTACCATTACTTCATGAATCAGATGAGTTAACTGACTGATAGCACTCATGACCTTAGCAGAAAGGGACATATGTTTAAATTCATATGGCGCCTGAACGATTCTTTCAATGAGTTCAAACATTGAAAGCTGCAAGCGAACAGCTTCATCTTCGATTTTTCTTAAGGATGTTGCCCCTAAACCCCTCGCAGGTGTATTGATAATTCTTGTTAATGCAAGTGAGTCCTTTTTATTAACAACTACCCTCATATAAGAAATCATATCTTTAATTTCTTTACGATCATAAAACTTAATTCCAGCGACAACTCGGTATGGAAATTTTTCTTTTCTTAAAGCATCCTCGATAACTCTTGAATGAGCATTATTTCTATAGAAAACAGCAATATCTTTGAGAGAAACTCCCTTTTCGACTATTTTCTTTATTTGTTGAGAAACATATTCTGCTTCAGCTCGATCATCCCTACATTCCACAATTTTAATTTCATCGCCCTCGGCATTGTCGGTCCACATCTGTTTACCTTTGCGGGCGAGATTTTTTGAAATAACCTGCGAGGCAGCTTCAATAATAATTTTAGAAGATCGATAATTTTGTTCTAATTTAATCAGCGTTGAATCAGGGAAAACTTTTTCATAATCCAAAATATTTCTTATGTCCGCACCTCTCCAAGAGTAAATGGATTGATCCTCATCACCCACGACACAAATGTTTCGATTCAAAAGACTTAGGAGTTGGATTAAATTAAATTGCGCCCGATTTGTATCTTGATATTCATCAACGAGAACATATCTAAATTTTTGCTGATACTTGGTTAAAACTTCTGGATAGGTATGAAAGAGATTCAAAACACCTGTAATGAGACCGCCAAAATCAACAGCATTACTCCGCAGTAACTCTGACTCGTATTCTAAATAGAGTCCCCAGAGCAAGCGGTCCTCAGAAATTTTTTCGATTTCAGGTAGCATTGGTAAACTCGTAAAATGCCCTAAATTCTTAATACTATCAATAAAAGCGGCTACCGTATAAGGTGATAACTCTTTCTGACTAATACCTCTCTTGGCGAGAAGAGCCTTTATAATCGATTGAGATTCACCATCATCATAAATTGTAAAATTTTTAGAGAGTCCTAAGTATGTAGCTTCCATACGGAGAACCTTCGCACAAAAGGCATGAAAGGTTGTCACTTGCAAAGCATTCACATTGATTTGTGTGTTACTTGCAAGCCTCTCTCTCATTTCACGGGCCGCTTTATTGGAAAATGTAACGGCCAGGACCTGGTAAGGACTGATGTTTTTTTCTTCAAGAAGAAATTGAATCCGTGCAACTAAAGTTCTTGTTTTACCTGAACCTGCTCCTGCTAAAATCATAACAGGACCATCCGTTTTATAAACGGCTTGCTTCTGTGAATCATTTAAATAATCAAAATTCATTATTCTACCGTGACTGATTTAGCGAGGTTTCTTGGCTTATCAATATCCGTGCCTTTCAAATAGGCAATATGATAGGAAAGAAGTTGAAGGGCGACGTTCACATAAAGTGGACTCAAATCATTTAATCCTTCAAAATTTAGACCAAGATAAGCATCAGACAAATGTTCTATTTCAGCATTATGATCTGGGCCAATCACAACGATTTTTCCACGCCGGGCCTTCACTTCTTCTATATTTGAAATTGTTTTTTCAAACAATTCAGGACCAATAATGGCTATATTAACAATTTCTTCATCTATGAGAGCGATAGGTCCATGCTTGAGCTCACCGGCAGCATAGCCTTCGGCATGTACATAGGCGATTTCTTTAAGCTTCAAAGCTCCTTCCAGAGCAATCGGAAAATACTTTCCACGACCGGTAAAAATAAAGCCTTTTTGATGATAAATTTTTTCAGCTATTTTTTTTATTTTATCAGATTCGGAACAAAGCTCTGAAATCCGAGTTGATAGTAGCTTGAGTTCAATGAAAAGTTTTGGATCATCGAGCGAGGACTTCATCGATCTGGACATGAGATATCCCGTCAAAACCTGCAAAGTAAAAGCCTTGGTCGAAGCCACGCCAATCTCAATACCTGCATGAATAAGGAAATTTTTATCTGAATTACGATATAAAGTAGAGCCTTCAACATTAACGATGGCAAAAGATGAAATTCCACTTTCTTTGCAAAGCTCCTGACAAGCAAGAGTATCTGCCGTCTCACCCGACTGTGATATAAAAAGACCTATTTCTTTTTGGTTTATTATTGGATTTTTGTATCTGAATTCTGAGGCTATTTCGACCGAAGCACGCTGACGATTAATTTGCTCAAGATAATTTTTTATAACAAGACCCGCATGCCAAGCAGTTCCACAAGCAGTGATATGCCAGCAGTCTGTCTTAAAATTTACAAGCTGGTCTAAGATTTTGCGTCCCTCATCTTTGATATAATAAGCAGCTAGCTTTTCTACGAGATAGGGTTGCTCGTGAATTTCCTTAAGCATAAAATGCTCATAAGGCCCCTTACTCGTGATATCGACACTCATTGCATTGCCTTGAATTTTATACCGATTCGAAGGTGTTAAATTCAATTCATAGAATTTAATGGTGACTTCTGATGAATTGACAGAACTTTCACAAATGACACTATCTTCAGGAAAATAAATTCGAGGTGCAAAACCAACAAGAGCAAATGGATCAGATGAGACAAAAGCTTCTCTTGTTTCTTTGTTATCACCTACAACGAGCGGAGCAGATCTCTTAAGGCAATAAAGCTTATCACTTTGCTTCTCAATAATAACAAAAGCCGAATTACCGGTGATGGTTGAAAAAGCTTTCGAGATTGAACTAAGAACATTTTTCGATTCTTTAAAAAATTTAGTCAACAAGACGAGAAAGACTTCTGAATCTGTCTGGGATTTGAATTCAAACCCCTCTTTCTGTAATTCTTTTTTTAGAGCTCCAGCATTTTCAATTATTCCGTTATGAACAACAGCGAATAATTCATTTCCATGTGGGTGAGCATTGTCAGCAGTTACAGCACCATGAGTTGCCCAACGTGTATGACCAATTCCAATGTGAGAAAATGGTTTTTTTTCTTGAATCAGGGACTTGAGATTATCTAGTTTCCCTTCTTTTTTTAAGATCTGTAGCTCGTTATTTATTTTAAGACATATACCTGCAGAATCATAACCCCGATACTCCAACCTCGAAAGTCCCTCAATAATGGGACCAACAGAATTATTAGGACCAGAATAACCGACTATTCCACACATAAATCACTCCCAAAAACTGCATCTATAGAGGTCATCAATTTAGCATTTCGAGGAGGATCTTACTAGCCTCGGCCGGGCTTTTATGTCTTTTTGCTTTTTAGAAATCGCTTAGCGCCACCTTCTTTTGTCGTTTGCATTGATCGGGCAATCCCAAATCCGCCATCAGGGATGTTTTTGGTTATGGTAGAGCCAGCTGCAACAAATGCGTCATTGCCTATTTCTATCGGTGCCACGGCCTGACAATCAGAGCCAATAAATGTGTTTGAGCCTATTTTAGTTTTATGTTTGTTAGCACCATCATAGTTACAAGTGATGAAGCCGCAACCAATATTAGAATTTTCACCAATTTCAGCATCACCGATGTAACTCAAATGGGAGACTTTGGCCCCGCGGGACAATTTAGATTTTTTGACCTCAACAAAATTACCAATTTTTGCTTCGGGACCAATGTCTGCCCCTGGTCGCAATCGGGCCATCGGCCCAATAGTGGCTTCTTCGTGAACAATCGCACCCTCAAGATAACTATTGGCAAGAATTTCAGCCCCTGATTTAATCACTGAATTTTTTATGAAGGTGTTTGATTCAATAACAACATTTTTTTCAATTAATGTTGATCCAAGCAAAGTACAGCCAGGATAAATAATTGTTCCACCTCCAATATTTACATCAACATCAATATAACAATTGTCAGGATCTAAAAATCTCACGCCATCACTCATTAATGATCGAGTTTTTTTAAGTCGAACCATCTTATCTACTTTTGCTAATTGCTCTAGGGTGTTGATCCCTAAAAAAGGTGTTTCTGAGTCAAACTTAACCGCTCTTACCTTGTAATTTTGCTGAAAAAGATCGGTAAGATAAAATTCTCCCGACTTATTTTTATTATCTATCTGATTGAGAACACTCATCACATGGGATGTTTTGAGAATATAAAATCCAGAATTCACTTCCTTTATCAAGCGCTCCGTAGCATTTGCATCTTTTTCTTCAACGATCTTGAATCCAAATTCTCCATGAACAATTCTTCCATAACCTGTTGGTTGATCGGTCTCAAAACTGGCAGCAACTCCTACCAGGTCATTTTCATTTTTTAACACATTGAAGAGATGATTAAATTCATGAGATGTCATAAGTGGAGTATCTGCACAAGCGACAAGAGTATAATCAAAATTCCCAAAATGCGGCAAATCCGCAAAACAAGCCTTCAATGCATCCGCGGTTCCTCTTTGTTCTCTTTGCCAAGCAAGCTTAATTTCCGTCTTATTCGTGTGATTTTCCCACCAATTTTCGAGTAACTCCTTACGATGACCAATTACCACTCCAATCTCAGCTTTTAGATGACATTCTGTAGTAAATTCGCGAGCGGCCAGAACAACAAAATCGAGTAATGGTTTACCGGCACAAAGGGAAAGTGCTTTAGGAGCATCGGTTTTCATTCTCGTCCCTTTACCAGCAGCAAGTATTACTATACCAATAGACTTTGTCATAAAGTTGAACCTTTTTATCAGCAACTCTCAAGTTACTGTTTTTAGTATTTCCAGAGCTAAATCATCACTTAAATAATACCTCACAAAAATAGGTTTCTCAGCTTTTTTTCTTAAAATAAAAATGAAGTTTTTGTGAAAAATGTTTAAAGAACACTTGTGATTATCCCGATTTAGATTTCGTACAAAGTTCTTCATGGAAGAGACATACGAGCTAGAGGAGATAAAGTATGGTGACAAATTACGAGGGAGAAGCGATTGAATTCAAGGAAACACTCCCTTTACTACCAGTCCGCGATCTTGTTGTATACCCGTTCATGATTTTGCCGCTATTTGTTGGTCGCGACACATCCATCAAAGCCGTGGAAGAGTCACTCAACAACACAGATCGTTTGATCTTGTTGGCATCTCAGAAAGATATTACAGCTGAAACACCTTCCCCTTCAGAAATTTATGAAATGGGAACAGTGGCGATGATCATGAGGATGAGAAAGCTTCCTGATGGTCGAGTTAAAATTCTTATCCAAGGTCTTGCTAAAGCACGTATAAAAGAATTTGTCGGCACAGATCCATTTTATAAAGTAAAAGTGGAGAAAGTTGAAAATCAAGTTACAACAGCAGCACCAGCGACAATTGAGGCCCTGGCGAGAACAGTAAAAGAGAATTTAGAAAAAGTAATTTCTCAAGGTAAAGTTCTGTCACCTGATATCCTTATGGTGCTTGAGGACATACAAGATCCAGGTCGTTTAGCTGATCTGGTGGCTTCAAACTTAAACCTTAAAGTGACTGAAGCTCAGAAAGTCTTAGAGATTCTTGACCCTGTGGAAAGACTCTCACATATTAATCAAGTTCTCACAAACGAGCTTGAAGTGTTAAATCATCAGGCCAAATTAAAATCTGGCCAGAAAGATGATCACTCTAAAAATCAAAAAGAATTTTTCTTGCGCGAGCAAATCAAGGCGATGAAGCAGGAACTTCAAGATGACTCATCAGATAAGAATGATGAGTTCACTGAGATCCGAGAAAAGATTATGGCAAAATCTTTGCCTTCTGAAAGTGAAAAAGAAGCCCTCAAGCAATTGGGTCGACTTGAAAGAATGCATCCTGATTCATCTGAGGCTAGTATTTTACGTAGCTATCTTGAATGGGTCGTGGATCTTCCATGGTCTGAAGAGTCTAAAGAAGTAACAGACTTACAATTTGCTAAAGATATTCTTGATGAGGATCATTTTGATCTTGAAAAAGTCAAAGAGCGAATCCTTGAATATCTTGCCGTAAGAACACTCAAAGGTGCTAAAGCAAAAGGTCCTATCCTTTGTTTTTCTGGACCTCCTGGAGTTGGTAAAACGTCTCTTGGAAAATCTATTGCAAAAGCAACAGGCAGAGAGTTTGTACGAATTTCACTCGGTGGTGTTAAAGATGAGTCCGAAATCCGTGGCCATCGAAGAACTTATGTCGGAGCGATGCCAGGACGATTCA
>CANEVK010000042.1 GCA_947442115.1 Bacteriovoracaceae bacterium
AAAGTTTGGTAGTTTGAAAGTTCAGAACTTTTGAAATGGGTCATAAATTATCTTCTTTCAAAGTAGGGGAGTATCGATTAACATAGAATATATCATTGGTGTTTACTCATCAGTGGTGATGTTTAGGGCCAGCCAAATAATCTATTTATTATTTGACCTTTCACTGGCCCTAAACTTTATAAAACCTTTCTCTCCCTCCCAGAAATCACATTTACTTGAAAAACTTTATCGGATAAAAAAATCTACTCATTTAAATTAGATCAGTTAAAATATTTTTATTAGCTCAATTTAATGAGCATTATTCATACTTGATAATGGGCATTATCAAGCATGAGCTAGGACTCGCTGATAATTTGTAAAAAATGACTGTAGTATCCATGGGGATTTTTTTCAAATGTGAAGTCGTGTGGTTCCTAGGAAACTCGCTTTTTTGGAGCTGTTGAACATGTTCATAATATATGATACAATAATATGTGAACTAATGGCGATTAGGACTCTATGAAAGAAATAATTGTGAGATTTGATAGTTATTTAAAGGACTTAGGTCTTGAGTTTGAGGCGATAATTATAGGTGGTGCTGCCTTAAACATTATGGATGTCATAACCAGGGAAACAAAAGATGTCGATCTTCTAGACCCGGACATTCCTCAAGAAATCAAAAAGGCATCAGTCGATTTTGCCCTCAATAATTCCGATCTGAAGCTTGCCGTAAATGAGTGGATTAACAATGGACCCAAAGGTTTAACCAGAGATCTCCCGCATGGCTGGAGAAATGATCTCCAAAAAATCTATGACGGAGTTGCACTCCGCTTGTGGACTCTCGGACGATTAAATCTTCTTCGCTCAAAACTCTACGCTTATGCTGATCGCGATACTGACTACTCTGATTGTATTGCCCTAAAACCTACGTTTGCAGAACTCGAAGCCTGCAAGGATTGGGTGCTTGCCGGAGATACAAGTGAGTTCTGGCCTGAGAGGGTAGACTACATCTTTCAAAAACTTAAGGAGGATCTGAAGCTTGTATAACATTGATGAACTCTTTAGAGATTTAGAAGCAATTGGTCTTAGGGTTACTTACTCGAAAGTTCCTAAATTATCTGGGGAGCCAGATATAGAGAAAACCATAGTCAGAGCACTTTATCATATTGATGATGAAGGTAGGCTCTTAGGATTGATTATTAGTTGGTTAAAGGTCCATGGTACTCATCTTATCGCAGATAAACTATTCAAAGAGTACGACTCAGCAAAAAGGTATCTTGGAGAAACTCCATGGTTTAATGGAATTTGCTCCTACTTGCTTTTACAGAAAGATCATCGATTTAAAAAAGGTGTTTTAAAACTTAAAAAAACTCACCATTTAGGGAATAGGGATCAATCAAGTCTTATTAAGTTAAAAGGGGCAATTGATTTTTTAGAAGAAGTTGGAATTCTTGCAGCAGAGTCATCCTTAAGAATTCGAGAGTCGGATGTATTTTCAGTCGATGAACTTGTAAAGTCCAACAGGCAATACAGAAATCGATATATCTTTGGAGCTAACTGGAGAGCAGAAATCATCACATCAATTCAAAATGGTGCTCAAAATCCCAATCAAGTTTCAAAATTATTAGGTATTGCACGTTCTAGAGTTGGAATTGTGTTTAAGGAATATTCTCTTATTAAGAAATATATTTAAGGTCAATTATGGAAGATATGACATCATCAAAGCTCGCCTTAAGAAATCTTTTGAAAGATTCAAAAGAAAAGAGGGTGCTCAGTTCACTCACTCAAGATCGAGCGACGGTCAACCAACCAATAAATCCTACTGCCCAAGTCATTGAAACAGACGATAAACGTAAAGAGCAGCTAAGGCTTGGGAAGGTTATTTTTGATTATTTTGAAAAATCCATTGCCCCTACGGAAGATGTCTTGCCAAAGATCCGCGCTAAAGGGCGTCCAACAAAATCCAAAGAAGAAAAAGCCAAAAATATCACCATCTGTCTTTCAAAAGAGCACATTGAACTTTTAGACAAGGCAAGCTTTCAGGGAAAAGGCATTAAGGGCAGGGGGAGAAAAGTACGCTACATCATGGATTCATTTATTAAGTATCAAAAACGTGAAAAAGATCAGGTTCGATCTGTCCAAGAATCCCTGCGCCAACTGGCCGTCAGTATTGACGCCTTTTCCAAAAATTATAAACGTGCTGAAAAATTCAGTGAAAATGAAAGGGTTATGGCCGATCTTGAAAAATCCATCTCCAATCTACGCATTCTCCTTGGTCTTTTAAAGATAGAGGTTTCTGATCTTAAAAAACTCCTCACAGATAAAGAGTGGTCTACCTATCAATTTGCCTTGAGTTGGATCTCCAATAGGGCGGGAGATCAGTAATGGAGGCAGAAGTTCAAGACTTCAGAACTTCGCAAGTTCTGAACTTAAAAGATTCGGAACGTAATAAGATCTATTACGGTTTTCTCTACAACTATTCGTCTCCTCATACCCGAAGGGCCTACCTGAAAGAGCTTAAAAAGTTTTATGGATTTATAAAATTAAGATTCCAGGGTCTTTCAGAATTTGATGTCGATCATGCTCACCTTGTTGCCTACAAGGATGAACTGCTTCAATTAGGCGGTGAGAGGGCGCAAAATTTATCATTGAATTCAATGAACCGCACCTTTTCCTGTCTCTATGCTTTTTATGACTACCTCTTGGACTTAGGAAAAGTAAAAACAAATCCTGTTCAACGGCTCAAACGATTTAAAATTCCAAAAGAAGTGAAGACGATTGATTTAACTAACGAGCAAGTAGAAAAACTTTTAGCCATCATTCCATCTGAAAGTGGAGTAGGGAAGCTTCATTTTGCCGTGCTGACCTTACTTTTTACCACGGGTATGCGACAGTCTGAGCTGGCGAATTTAAGATTTCGCCATCTTGACTACGAAAATGAATACCTGGTGCTTAGATATATGAGCAAGGGTCAGAAAGAAATGGTGACTCCTTTAAATCAAAGAACTATCGATGCTATGGGTTCATATCTAAAGTGGTGTATAGATGAGAATTTCTCTATGGATCAAGAAGATTTTATTTTTAGGCCAACGATTAATCCGGCCTCTGGCAATTTAAATAAAAGACTTGATGGCACTTCGATGAACTATATGATTAAAAAATATGCCAAGCTAATTGGAATAAAGGGTAACGTGACGATTCATTCGGCCAGATCAACTGTTATTGGTATGCTTTTAGAAAAAGGTCACTCGATTGATCTCGTGGCTGATTTTGTAGGCCATAAGGATATCTCAACGACAAAGTCGTATAATAAGAGAAAGCTTAGTATTCACCAGTCGTTGAGTTTTGAGCTAGCTTAATTGAAATCCTAAAATATAGTGAAGACTTCGTAAAACGATAGTTTAATTATTTATCTTTGGCCTATCTTAAATTCAATTTTCTCACAAAAATGTCATGATCACTTTCATCTAACCTTCAAACAAGGTGGATGTGAGATCATGACCGAAAAAAACTGGCATTCATTTCAAATAATTGAAATATTGAATCAACTTAAAACAAATCAAGAAAATGGTCTTAGTGAAAAAGAGGCTAAGGATCGTTTATTCTTTTTTGGTGAAAACAAGTTACCCAAATCAAAGCGCAAATCTTTTATTCAAATCTTTTTCAAACAACTCCTGAGTCCCCTCACAGCTTTGCTTATATTCGCCGCTCTCCTGGCCTACTTTTTAGGAGATCTCAGGGATTCTCTCGTTATTCTTGCTGTTATGGCGATCAATTCTCTTATTGGTACGTTTCATGAATCACGGGCCGAAGAGTCTATTGAGGCGCTCCAGAATATCACTCCACTCCAGTGCGTAGTATTGAGGTCCGGATTAGAAATGAAAATTGATACGGTTTCAATTGTTCCTGGAGATATTCTTAAGATTGCGGCCGGTGATGCTATTGTGGCAGACGCTCGTGCGCTTTTGACTCAATCACTTTTTGTGAATGAATCGACTCTAACCGGTGAGTCCTTACCTGTAGAGAAAGTGGTGGGCATACGCGATGAAGTCACTCATCTGTCAGATAGGACAAATATGCTTTTTGCTGGATCCTTTGTCACAGCTGGGCGCGCCCTCGCAGTGGTTGTCGCCACCGGTCCTCAAACTGAAATTGGCAAAATCGCTAAGCTTGCTAGCAGTGCCAAACGGCCAAAAACAAAATTAGAACAGCAAATTGAAAAATTTGGTAAAAGACTTATCATTTTTAGTGCAGGACTTTTTTGTTTCACTCTTGTGATTGGCCTTCTGAAAGGTTTTGGTTTCCTTGAAATTGTGATGATTGCGATTGGGCAAATGGTCTCAATTGTCCCAGAAGGCTTACCTGTCGCCTTAACAATTGCTCTTGCCGTAGGAGTTCAGCGGCTAGCAAGAAGGGGAGCTATTGTCAGAGATCTATCGAGTGTCGAAAATTTAGGGGCGATCACAACTATCTGCTTTGATAAAACTGGTACTATCACTAAGAATGAAATGACAGTGACGCATGCTTATTTACCAAATGTCCCATCCGAATTTAAGGTGACAGGACATGGCTATGATCCTAAGGGAGATATTTTTTATCAAGGTCTTCCTATTCAAGCTCGTGATCACGAAGGACTTACTAAATTAGGCGAAGCTTGTGTTCTTTGTAATGATGCTCAACTTTGTCCACCTCATGATAATCTTCCACGTTGGCATGTGCTAGGTGATCCCACTGAAGGGGCCTTGCTCGCTTTCGCCGTTAAAAGTGGAATTGATTGGTTACATGTAAAACGTAGATACTCACGCCTCTCGGAAATCCCCTTTAATAGTAATGATAAAATGATGGCCACACTCCATGATTATTTTGGAGTGAAAAAAGTTTTTTTAAAAGGAGCTCCTGAAAAAGTTTTTGAATTATGCTCTCTGCCGCTTGAGGACCATAAAAAATATGAAGAAATAGTAAAAAGCCTTGGAAATTCCTCGTTAAGGATTCTTGCCTTCGCCTCTGCAGAAGTGGATTCCCTTAGAGAATTTAATGATCTTAAGGGGAAGCTGCATTTTCTTGGAATCATTGCTCAAACTGATCCAGCTCGCCCCATGATTCAAGAATCTTTAAATGAATGTTTAAGCGCTGGAATAAAAACGTTAATGATTACGGGAGATCACAAGAGAACTGGTGTAGCGATGGCGCGATCATTAGGATTGCTAACTCAAGAAGGACATGCTCTTGATGGATCTGAACTAGATCAAATGTCTGATGATGTTTTAAAACAGAGGATCAATGATATCAGGCTCTTTTCAAGAGTCAGACCTGATCAAAAATTCAGAATTATTGAATCTCTCCAGTCAAGAGGAGAAGTGGTGGCCATGACGGGAGATGGAGTCAATGATGCCCCTGCACTCATGAGGGCAAATATAGGTATTGCCATGGGTTTTGGTGGTACGGATGTCGCCAGAGAAGCTTCAAAACTTATTTTAACCGATGATAATTTTTCCACTATTGTCAGTGCTATTTCAGAGGGAAGACTCGTTTATCAAAATATTAAAAAACTTATTTTATTTCTTTTTGTGACCTCGTTAGATGAGGTTCTCGTCCTAACCCTCGCTTTAAGCTTCGGATATCCCTTCCCGTTGACTGCTGTTCAAATATTATGGATTAACCTTGTGACTGAGGGAACTTTAACACTGAATCTTGTGATGGATCCGCTCGAAGGGAATGAAATGCAAAGAAAACCAGTGCCTTTTAATGAAGCCTTGTTAGATCGAAAACTTTTGCGTCGAGTTCCATTTATGGTTATTCCTTCAGTTCTCGTGACTTTTATTTGGTTTACTTATCGAGTGGATCAAAAAATTCCGATTGATATGCTAAGAACTGAGACTTTTACCTTACTCGTTTTTTGTCAGTGGTTTAATGTTCTTAATTGTCGATCTGATGTGAATTCTGTTTTTAAGACCTATAGTTTAAAAAATTTATGGCTCCTGGCTGGCCTTTTAATTAGCTTAATTCTTCAACTTCTGGTCATTTACTGGAAACCGCTTGCCGAATTTTTTCATACAATTCCCCTAAGCCTTGAAGTCCTGATTCAACTGGCCACCCTTTCAAGTTCTGTCTTGATTGTTGAGGAGGCGAGAAAGTTTTTCTCAAGAAGGGCAAATGGGAATTACATTTGACTAATTTATAAGATCAGTTAACCTAAATTTTATAAGTGAAACTCGTAAAGCATTCTCTTCTCACCATTCTCCCTTTGCTTGTTGTGATCATCATTGATCAAGTAAGTAAATATTGGGCCCGGGGCTTAGTTGATATAACCACTTGGGGTATTTTTAAGTTTCAATTGGTTTTCAACAATGGAATTATGCTCGGACACTTTTCTGAGCTTCCTCTAAAGGCCAAAGAAGTCACACTCACCACACTCGGTTCATTTGTTCTGATTCTTTATTTCTTCTGTTTGGTTCTAGTTCCTATTAAATCAAAATCCACTTATTTAGGTGTCTCTATCCTAGTGGGTGGGATTATGGGGAATGTGATTGATCGATTTAATGGTTTTTCTGTCGTTGATTTTATAAGCTTAAATATTTCCAACACAAATTTACCTTATGCCAATCTGGCCGATTTTTTTCAATGGCTCGGTTATCTTTTTTTGACCTTTGGTCTTTATCAGGACTATCTTTATTACTGGCCTCAGGTTGACCTACGTAATAAATTTTTGGTTCATCCAAAATTTCAGCTCCGTTTTTCGCTCTTGATTGCGCTCATGACTCTCGGCTCTTCCATGATTCTTCTTATTTTTTCTTTTTCATTTTTTCGTGATGATCAATCACAAATCATGATTGATTACTTCATGTACCTTGGAGCACTTGCTTCCTTACTCCTTTCTTTGATTGTATTTTTAGGATCGATTATTATCTCTCACCGTGTTGCTGGCCCGATTTATGCGATTAAGCGCCATATCCGCTCTACACTTAATCTTGAAGAAGTGAATTTTAAACTCCGTGAAAAAGACGAATTTAAGGAGATTCAAGAGGACTTGAATCTCCTTAATAAAACAGTTATCGATCTTTCTAAAAAAAAATAGTTATTCTCTAGGGCATCGAAAAAGAGCCTGAGTTAAAGAGCGGTTTATTTTGTCCGCCATTATTTGAGATTCCTACGGCCATTACTTTTTTACCGACATGCTGTTGGGCAATAGCACCCGGAATTACTGTTTCAAATCGATAGCCAAAAGTGTTTGGATTGGCACAAGCAAAATTGACAGCTGCTTCAGAGATCAAGTTGGCCCTCACTGTAGTGAGTGGAGTGACACTAGGAACTTGCTTGCTAACAAAGCTAAAGACACCCAGATTGACATCTATTTGATTTGAATGTGTTTGATTACAGGCCCAGCCTTTGATTTTTACAGAACCATCTAATTTGTTTTTAGTGACTGAATCAAGATAGCCTGTAACATAAGGGGCCTTGCTAACATTACAGTTAACCTGCACTCCTTCAGAAACGAGGCGCATCGCCACTCCTTGGTTTCCATTATTTTCTCTTATCGTCCAGTGTCTACTTTTTGGTATGAGCCTAAAATAGAGATCATTCTTATCAGCAAAATAGGAAGTTGTGGTTGCTGACCTGAGGGCATTGATACTCGAGACTGAAGGATAATTAGTATTAGTTTGCTTATTTTTAAGATAACAATGTTGACCTTGACCCACGAGTTTAATAACAGGTGTATTTGGCTGAGTTGATTCAGATATCAAATGGAACTCAGGTTTGGCGACATTTTTCATCATGATCTCATAATCATGCTGGCCTGTATTTCCTAAAGAAACGATGTGACCCACATTGGTCGGCCATCCAAAGGCCATATTCCATTGATCCATCGTAAAGCTTAAAGCACCGTCACTTCTGCGTACGACAAATGGTGCTGTTAGTCCCATCGTGTGACCATCACCACCAAAGATATGAAGGTAAGATTCACTAAAGCTAGCAGGACATCTTGAAAATCCCTCGAATTTTTGTCCCAAAGAAACGCACTGACTGTCGGGAGTGATCGCTAAGGATTTAGAGGCTACAATCATGCCTGGAGCTCCACTAAGTGTTCCATCAATATCTCTCATTCCTGATGCTTTGGTGAGCTCATCATTGAATTGTGGTTGACTTGATGTCGTAGGCAAATAGGCTCGATGAACGGGATCAGGATTAAAGGAAACTCTCTTTGAGCTGTTATGGAGCCGCTCAAAACTAAAAATTACACCGATCGGTAATCGAGTAGTTTCAGTTGTATTCGAGAAAGTTTTTTGAGTTGGATAATTTAAAAAATCCACACCATCAAGTTCAAATGGTCCGTCATACTGAACCACTCCCACTTCCTTATATCTGTCCGCTATATTTCCTGTAAGGGCGAGAGCTTGATCGGTTGCCGAATGGTTAGCACTCTTTCCAATAATGACAGCATTTCTTATGATTTGATTGAAGGCCATCCAATAGTGCCTCCCATTATCAGCAGAAATTCCACCTTCATAAACAGCAGTCGATCCACGGAAATAGTATCCAGTGAGTTTATTTTTAAAAGCAATTAGTTTTCTAAAAATTGGTGTGGCCCCAGGGTTATAAGCATTAATATCAATTTTACGATCTTTGGGGTTGTTAGGATTATTTGTGAGGGGACCAACTGGGGCCCCATCCCAAGTAAAACCAACTTTACCTGAATGTGCAATATTGCCTTCAAATTTTTGAGTGTTGGACCAAATAGGAATAGTAATGAGTTGGCCTTGAGAATTATAGATATGGCTCTCAAAGGCCATCCAAAATCCTGAGCCTATATTACCGGAAGCAACGTTATTAATAATTGTATTTTGTGGGTGAGAAATCCAATAAGTCCCAACATTAGGAAAGCGTCCTGTATGCTCATTGTTGACTGTCGGATGATCTGAAGCCAGAAGGACTTTAGAGGCATGAGGGTATCGAGATAAAATTCCTAAGTTATTCGACATGACGTTATCAATTTCTACTCCATCCTCGAAAAAATATCCGTGACCTTTGAAGTCATAGCAAACGTTATTATGGACTAATGTTTTATTAGTTCTATGAACAGTGATACAACGCTGAAAACTGTGATGAACGCTCGAGTTCTGAATAAATTGTCCGGGAGCGTCTCCAACAAAGTGCCAGTGAAAAGGGTAGCGGGCCATGATGCCTGCCTGCCCCATGTGATAAAACTCCACACTATCAACGTAGGCCTGTCCTCCTCTCATCACCATCACGTGTCCACCAACCTCTGCATTTAAAGCATCTGTGGTTGGAATCGGAGTCACACTTTCATCGGGACGGATGAGAATATTTCTGGTGAGGTTGGCGATTTCTGCTCGAGGATTAAATTCAACTTTGCCGTTGTAAGTGGTATTGTAAAATTCGGACTGACCGAGATGGAATTTTTTAATGGCTCGATTAAGATAAATCTTATTTCCCACTATTCCAGTAATTTTAAAATTTTCTGCCTCATTTAGATCATAAGAACTAGGCGCGATAACTATTTCATCTCCTACTTTCCAAGGAACTGATGAGTACTCAGGAGCTATAGAATCACCCAGAGGACGGAGTGGGCTTTGATTCTGAAGATTAGATGGGAAAACAATAAAGTTATCACCGACATTGGCCGATTGACCCAGACGGTACCAGCCAGCGTTGCGGCGACTCCCAGTGAGAATCATCCGCCCACCATTATTTACTATAAGTGCTTTGTGCCCATCATGTAGACGAGGATCACCTGGACGCTCTTTCAAGCTAAGCGTGAGTTTTTTTATGTAGGGTTTATATTTTTCTCCACACTGAAAAACTCCATTCACGTAAATGACTTGAGCCTTGATCTCTATATTATTTTCGGCCAGGCTTGAATCACAATGAAGTTGTCCATTGATGATCAGCTCATCAATATTCAAACTTTTATCAATGTAGGCAATTTCATCGGATTTAATTTCAACGACAATTCTAGGTTTTCCAGAAGGCATGGCCCCAACAGCAAACCGATCGATATCTTGAATGGTAGCTTCAACTATTTCTGAAAGAGGAACCCCACTTCCTTCAACATATTCAACTTCGTAGGCCGGTCGGGGAGTTGAGACGTTTAAAAAGAGGGCAGTCAAAAGACCCACTGAGGAAAGAGCGGCAAAAGCCTTAAAATTGATAGTGTTTTTCATAACTAGTCTTATCGGGATAAGAGTTGAAAAGTTAAAGATTTCCATTTCCTGATTGATTTGCGATGATAATCCTAACCCCTTAGAACAAAAGGATTCTCCCTATGTGTCCCTGGATCAGTTGGCAACCAGCGAGCCTAAAATTTTGTGAGGCCATGCTCTGTGGGTATATTCGTCAGCCTGCAAACTCGCTTTCTAATATGGCCTTCATCATCTCTGGCATTTTGATTTTACTTAGAGAGAAAGGAAAGAAAGGTTTTTCTCCCTATCATCTGATGGGAGTTGCTTCAATTTCCATCGGGATTACTTCAGGGATCTATCATGCCTCCATGACTTTTTTCTGGCAGTTTTTTGATGTCTCAAGCATGTTCATGCTTATTCTCCTGGCGCTCACGTTTAACCTCACCCGCGTGGGTTGGCTTAAATGGTCACAGTTTGTTTGGGCCTATTTGATCATGCTCATCACGTCCATGGGCCTCATGCTTCTTATTCAAGGAAAAAGTGGTGAGTGGATTTTTGCGATCGAAGTGACTTTAACCATGATTGTTGAGGCTTTGATTTATCGCCAAAAGCAGCGCTCAGACTTTAAACCATTTTTTCAAGCGATTGGCATTTTTCTGCTCTCATTTGTGATTTGGACCGGTGATATACAAGGTTGGTGGTGCGATCCAGACAACCATATCTTGCAAGGACATGCTGCCTGGCATGTGCTCAATGCTTTTACCATTTGGTATTTATATAAATTTTATAAGCAATTTGAAAAATGAGATTAGATCTCTTTTGAAAATGTTTTAAAATAAAAATCCAGGGACTCATGTCCCTGTTTTGTTTTTAAAATGAGTCGTGCTTTCCATTTCATTTCACTCAGTTCACAGGCCGGAAGATAAAACTCACCTGCAAAATGATTTGCCTGAATATTCTTGAGTTGGGGTCTGATGTAGCCCATATTAAGGTCTATACCCTGAATATCAATTTCGATAGGTAATAAATCACTTTCCCCTTTATTTTTGAGTTGAATCTGAAACGTTTTTTCTGGGGTTAAGGGGCGAGGGGAGAAGGTCAGTTCAAAGCCATCAAGCTCGCAGCTGCCTTGAGCGAGATCACACTCTTTATTTTCTGCTCGAGATTTTATCACGCGATGAGAGCGGTGTTTTGCATAGAGAGGAGATTTCTCTGCAGCTCCTCGGTAGGCGGCCAATAATTTTTGAACAGAGTCGTCATATTTTAATTTATCTACGAAATTGCCCGCCTGATTAAGGATGAAAATATCACTGGTGTGACTAAAGGTATTTGAGCCAGGTTTTGCACCAGGGTATTTTTGAAAGCTCGCTCCAAATTTGTCCATGATTTCTTTAAGTTGCTTCTCATTTGTATTTCCACCCTTAAAGTCTGGGGAAAACTTCGTCAAATGATCTTTGAGAGCGCTCAATGTATCAATGACCGGATTAACTGTTATAAAAATGACCTCAACTTTTTTTCTCTCGCTTTCTGGAAGGGACTTCATCATTTGACTAAGATTTGAGAGTGTCTTTGGACAAATGGCCGGACACTCAGCAAAACCAAAGAAAAGAAAGATGACCTTCCCACGATGATCTTTTGAGGAAAATTCACCATGGGTTGAGGGTAGGGAGAAATCTCCCCCTTGGGGTGCCGATGGATCAATTTCGATTTTTTTATCGCAGCTTATGAGGCCTGCGATTAAAAGGATGGTTAAGAAAAAATGCTTCATAACTCCATTTCGGTTATTACTAAAAATTTGATGAGCCAGATCATCTTTTAATTGAGGGAATTATTTGACTAAGCCAGTTAGTTTTAACATTTCAATATTTGCTCATTTATGAATTCATCATCTGAGGTTAAAATAATAGAAAAGGAAATGTTATGACCAATATTCAAACCATCAAAAAAAATGACACTCAAGTTATCATCACACAATTTTCAAATATAATTGATTCCGAATTTTATTTGAAAAATTTAAGGGCCCAAAATGATCATACTCCTGTGATTGTCATGGCCAATCGTGGAGATATCATTCCAGAAATGATCCTTTCCAATTGTTGTGGAGGACATCTCTTTCGTGATGAAGTTGAAAAACTTCCTGGCATGATCGATCTCATGCTTCAGAGAAATCACGAGATTCATTGCTAGAAAAATTCCTTAGGATGCGATGTGTGCCGTTTGGTGTTTGAGAAATCAAATACTTAATTCCTTTTGTTAAGATCGGCCCACAATCTCTAAACATTTACCTCACAGGACATTTCAATTTCTCTTGGATAAAACTCCCCCAACGAAGATTAAAAAAAATAGGGAGTTTAAAATGAAAAAATTCTTAATCGCTTTTCTTGCACTCATCAGTTTCTCAGCTCTTGCTGGAGAGATTACTCTTTACAACAAACCAACATCTGAAACACGTGACTTCTCTTTTAATGGCTTTGAGTTCGGCATCAATAAAGATCTTGGCCGCGCTTGGGTTATCATCAAGCTTTCAGAATTAGGTGATGGACCAGCAGCGTATGATGAAAGAGTTAAAGTAGAAGGTTTATCTTATAATCCAACTTCTCAAGAAGTTCTACTCGATGTTGAAGGCACTCAGATTGTATGTGCAAAAGTAA
>CANEVK010000043.1 GCA_947442115.1 Bacteriovoracaceae bacterium
ATTTCAACTTCAGTTGTTTTATCAGCATCTGATAATTTTTTCATTAAAGCGCTCATATAACCCCATTTGGTACAAGACCTCATCGGAGAAAATGGCGAAAACTTGACTGTTTTGAGTATTAAACAAGAAAGGGTCGAACTTCCGCCCGACCCTCTCTTATTTTTTCAAATGATTTCTTTTAGTTATGATCGAGTGCGAACTCCATATCCAGGGCCTTGTGATCAGATGATTTAACATCAGAAATGACTTTTGCATCCCTAACAAGCAATCCCTTAACGAAGGTATGATCTAAAGGATAAACCAGAAATTTCATCCTTTTATCATTTCTGTACGTCACTTCTTTAAAATTTTTGGCTTTCATGATGTTTCTTAAAAATGTGCTTCTCGCCTTATTACGTGTATTGAAATCACCAGCAAAAATCACTGGCCCATCATGAGCATCTATGACTTTTATAGCATCTAGTACTTGTTTTTCTAATGCTTCATCTTTTGTAAAATTCATGCCATGAATCGTCAGTGCTAGTAATTTTTTATTTGTTGTAGCCACTGGGTAGTAACCATAGGTAATGGCCTTTGGTGTTTTAATAAAGGGCTCATAATCTGAAGTTCTTAAAATTCCTGTTTTACTTGGCGAGGTCCGGGAGCCTAAGATCGTACCTGTAGGAGTATTTGCATCCTTTTTATAGACGAAGCTTACGGCCATATCAAACCTAAAATCTTGCATTTGATGAAAAGTAGATTCCATAACTGGATTTAGGTATCCTTCTTGAAGTAAAAGAATATCCTTTTTATCAGACAGGTTCATAAAATCTTCAGTCCAATTCTTTCTTTCGGCCTTGAGAAGATTCCAAACGAGGACTTTGATTGACCGCGGATCTAATTCTTCTTGATACGTCTGACCAAGTGTAATGTGTGAGTCTGCGAGAGGAGGAATAGAATACTTCTTCGCAAATCCCCATCGGGCATCAGAAGCATGGACCGAAATTGAAAAACTAATGATGGCCAATGAAAACTTTAATAGTGATGGCTGAAAAAACTTCATTTAAAACTCCTTCAAATACGCCTTGTAAAAAACGTATCGACTCAAAGCTCAACTGGAGTGAGGAATTTGCATGAAGATGTGCGGATGATGAATTTTAGGAATTTATTGCCGGGTGACGAACTCTAATCATTTTAACTAAAAACCAAAGACCTAATCCGGCCAGTAAATGTTTTAGTGTATGCCCAGTGATAAGATCTGAAGTAACAGCTGAAATTTGATGATCAAAAGTTTCAGTCAATTTTGCGATAAAATAAAAAAGAAGACAAAAATAATAACCTGATTTAGTTTGATACTTAGACTCAAAAGTTAGAAGGATGAGTGGTATACAAAGAAAAGAACTAAACTGAACCCAAAAATAGAAGCGAAGATCATCCCAGATGGCCCAAATCACAACACTCGCTATGCCTGTTAATAAAAAAGGAATTAAATACTTCTCAAGCTTCTCTGAAACATGCTCAATAAGTAAAATAAGATAAAGAACCATGAATCCGGCCCCCATAGGAAGACGATCCCACACTAAAGTTTCATTATTCGGATTCCAGTGATAATAAGCTGAACCTGGGCCAATCAGAAAAATACTGACAAAAAAGACGATCCAAGATCTTCTGGCCACAAGATTCTCTCTCTTTAATGCCTCAGTGATACCTAACCATCCCACGACAAGAAAAATAAAATTTGAAAGCACATCAAAGAAATGAGGAATTCCTAAAAATAAAACTTCATCAGCAAATTGATGATATTTAATATCCTGAGGAATTGGGGGTCGGATAAAAATAAAAATAAACATACCCAAGAACATGAGTAGCATCACGAAAATTTTATGAGTTAGTTTAATATTAGACATTATAAGGCTTAACGTTTGAGGAATTTGAAATATTGCTCTTCGATAGCATCAAACTCCATCTCAACTTCTTCTCCATCAACTAACTTCTTGCGCACAGGAGCTTTAAAATCCTTTATTTCAGAAGCCTGAAGAAGAACATGCTCCTCCTCATCAAGCTCCTCGCAAAAATAAGGTGCAAAAAATGAGAAAACTTTTGCATTTTTAGTTAAAAATCCGGACACCATATTCATTTGCTGAATAATAATGTTAGGGCAATTAAAATATTGAAAATTGACAGCTGGTCCTAATTTTTCAATGAAACGAATCCACTCTCTAATTCCAGTAGAGTTAATCATTTTTAATTCGTTAAAGTCTATTTTATAGACTTTACCAGGATTTTCCAACAAAGAAGAGTAATCAAAATCCTCATCAATAATACCAGTCATGGCAATTAAGCGATTATCCCCATCGGCTTTCATAGAAACTTTCAGTTTAGACATTCAAATCTCCTCATTGGGCATAAAAAGATGAAATGACTTCTCTTTTGAAGAATACCATTTAAATCTTTTATCTTTATCTATGACAAAAATCATCTCAGTAAACTTGCGAGGCTGAATATTAATGACGAATTTATGAGAGTATTTGAATATCAAATACATCCCAATTCCCGCTCCACCTTCTTTTTCACGGATCTCGCCAAGAGGAAGGTAATCAAAGATATCATTTCTCGTTAAGGTGCCATAAAAATCTTTAATGCTTATAACGATCTTTTTTGGATCTGTTAGCAATTTGACGACGGGCTCTTTGCCTGGAATCATATGAATAACTGTTTTTTTATTCATACGCTTAAACATATGAGAACCCATATCATCAACAGGCGCATTAAAAATAGCGTTGAGAATCGACTCATTTAAAACCTGAGTAAGATAATCCTCGATCCCCTCAAAGCACTCTGAAAAATCATGCCCTAAAAGGAGCTCTTGAATAGACTCAAATATGTCCTCCGAAGACAAAAAAGACATCTCAGAAACTTTTAATGGGTTTTTACAGAACGTATCTGCTGTCCAGTACTGCTTGTTAAAGAATGTAATAATAAAATCTCTTATGTCAGAAAAAGAATTGGCGCCAGAGAGACCAAAGAGATGCTCAACCTTAGTCTCTTTAAGGATTTCATTTATCCCATTGTGATCAACAAGCGCAGTCAGGAGGGCCAATTTAGGCACATACTCGAGAGCAGATTTATACTTCTCCTCCTCATTTTTTAAATAAGTGTAATCGAGAAATACAAGATCTGCTTCCTCAAAGGTGAAATCACTTTTGAAAGACACCTTGAATCCACCATTAAATTCTTCCATGCTGCGCTCTAAACTAGGGAGCAACATTAAAGCGCTTTGAGAAAGAATGAGAATTTTTTTAATCTCCAAAACTTAGCCTCTTTTAACTATTACTAAAGTAATATCATCATTAGGTGGTACATCATCATAATAATCATAAGCCTCTTCAAGAATTTGTGAAGTCATTTGTTCGGGATCATTTCCGACTACTTTAAGCAGGGATTTTAAGAATCTCCGCTCGCCAAAAGGCTTACCAAGTGAATTTTCAGACTCCGTAATTCCATCTGAGTACAGGAACAAAACATCATTTTGATTAAAATCAACGCGGCAATTTTCATAAATAGCATCAAGCGTATGCCCAAGACGATTACTATTGGCCTCCATTAAGACTTGTAAATTTTCTTTAGTAGGAGTTTCGTCGGTATGCCGATAAAGGTAAGGAGGATTATGAGAAGCATTTGAATAAGTCAAAAACTGACTATCCTCATCAAAAATTCCAATAAAAAAAGTCATTAGAATTTTTCCACCTAAATTATAAATGACTCTATTCATGATAGAGAGAATAAGAGCAGGATTTTCTAAAATTTCAGGTCTATTTTGCGAAAGATCTTTAATCATTTGTGCGCAGCAATTAGCTGTTGCTGTAACGAGAGCCGCGGGAACACCATGACCTGTAGCATCTCCAATAAGAACAATCTTTCGCCCCTCAACTTCATAAATTCCCCACCAATCACCACCACATTCTGAAGCAGATTGATAGATTCCTGAAATTCTTAAATCACCAAAACTGACATTCTTGTGGGGAAAAAAACTAGACTGAACAAGTTGGGCAAGTGCAAGTTCATCTTCCATTCTTACCTTATCTTTAATTTCTGCCATGTAATTATTAATCTCGTCGCACATAAAGTTGAAAGATCTCCCAAGGATAGTAAATTCATCTCCAGAAAGAATATCTACTTTTGTATGAAAATCTCCTCGAGAAACTCGTTTTGTTGCATCCATGAGTTGATCAATGGGCTTCGTGAGTGAATGAGACATTAAAACACCGGCAATAAGAGCAATAGCGACGATCATTATTCCTATGGCAAGGCTCTTAAAAATAAGAGTCTTAGCGACCTCAAAAGCAGTGTCTTTATTTAACACATTTAAAGTAACCAGGCCTAAACTAGGTAATTTTTGAAAAGCAACCAAAAAATCCCTATCCATGACTTTTAAATCAAGAACACCTTGAACAACATTCTGGCCCAAAACTCGCCCCAAAAACTCATTGTAAGAAAAGCCTGAGTCTTGAGAAAAAAGATAGCCCTGGCGACTGCTCACTAAAAAACTTTTAAAGGGCGATCCTGTTGCTAGAAAGAACTGGGAAAGAGTTCGGGCAGAAACTTTAAGTATTAAAACAGATGGTTGATTTTTATCAGTAACAGCAATACTTACAATTGGAAAATCCGCTTCTAAATGAAAGAAAAGCATCAATCGGCTATTCATAGCAAGATCAAGCTGCGGAAAAATATCTTGATCAATTTTTTTAAAAACATCAACCATCTCAGCTCTCGGAGCAAAAAGATCATTCAATTCATGGGACAAAATATTCCATTTACTATTTTGCTTCGTATAAATTTTAAAATCGAGGATATCTGTTTTTTTTTGGAGATATAGTTTTAAGGCATCACGATCCATATCTTGGGATAAAAATTTTGAAATGATCTCAATGTCCTCGATTTTATCAGAGAAGAAGTCAGACACTATCTGGCCAGTAGAATCGGCTTTTGAAAGTGAAGTTTCAAAAATATAAGCAGATTTGTCTTTGTAAAATAAATCTAAAGAAAAATATAATGTCAGTCCAAGGGAGAAAATAATTAAAGAAATAAAAAAGGCAAGAAGCTTAGACTGAATGGAGTACTTGACCAAAACAATTGGCCTAATCTTTCGTTTGTTCTTGAAAAGCAGGGATTTAAGTGTACTCATCATCTTTATAAAATATAATAAGGGAAAGTAAATATTTGTCCTTATAAATTTTAGGCTCATGTGAAAATCACAGGATTGAATTTAAAAGAAAAGCTTATTCTCGCCTTCGCTGCTTTATTATTTATTGCATCGGCGACTTATCTTTTGACTTATGAACATTTTCAAAAACACCGAAGTGAAAATCTTGAACCTTTCGGAAAGGTTCAGACAAAATTCAAAAATCTAAAAAGAAAAAACGTTGATTCGATGGCTTGGGAAGATATAGATAAAAATAAAGATATCTTTTTAGGTGATAAAATTTTTACGGGTGAAAGTTCAAATGCTGTTTTAAAAATTGGCCTTAGAAGCTATATTGAGATGTCACCACTAACTCTCATTCAACTCAAACAATCTCAAACCCTCGGGCCACAAGTCGAACTACAAGATGGAAGTCTCAAAGCATCATTAAATCAGGAAGATATTAAATCAATCCAAACAAGAAATGGTGAATTATTAATAGAGGAAGAAAGCGCAGAGTTTTTAATCGATAATGAAAAATTAGAAGGATCAATTGTTGTGCTTTCGGGAGCGGTACTTCTTTCTGCAGGCAATAAGAAAGAAGAAATTAAAAAAAACCAATCAGTCAGGTTCTCAAACAACAAGATTAGTGCACCAGAAAAAATCGATCTCATGGAAATATCCCCATCTACGAAAAGACCAATTCCTTTCTCTCAATCAACTGAGGTCATTTTTAATTGGAAAACATTCATTAATAAAAAAGAGCCAAGACTTATAGAAATTTCTAGTCAATCAAATTTTAAAGATATTTTAAAAAGTATCTCGACGGATAAATATAACGAAAAGATTGATTTATCTTCATTTAAACCAGGAACTTATTTTTGGCGTATTAGATATTCATCCCACACAAAAAACAAAACTAATACACAAAGGTTTTCAATTTTTAATGATTCACCTCCTCGACTTCTTGGCCCTAGTGATGGGCAGGATTTATACTTGCCAATCAAAAACACCCTGCCACTAACATTTTCATGGGAAGATGTGTCTGCCCAAAATTATCGACTTGAAACAAATGCAGTGTCAGTTAATAAAGATCAAAAAACATTAATCTATCTCACCCAAAAGAATGAACATATTTTGAATTTGAACCAGACAGGCCCTTATTGGTGGAGAGTTCAAGCGATCTTTGATGGTAACTCTGGCCCATGGTCAGAGAAAAAATATTTCAACATTCGAGATGAAAGCCTTCCTTTGAAGGCAAAATATCAACTTCCACTTCAATCAAGTATCCATAAAACAAATGAAAATAAAATTTTATTCCGATGGTTTGGAACACCTGAAAAAGAATATACCCTCTTAATTTCCAAGGATGAAGCTTTTAAAGAACTCATTCATGAAACTAAAAGCTCAAATGGAACATATGAGTGGATTTTTGACAGGACAGGAATATTTTATTGGAAAGTAATTTCAAATGAGAGAAACATCCAAGCTGATGTTTGGAACTTTTCAATTGAAAAGCCAGAAATCGTTTTAATATCACCTAACCATAAAACACATCTCACGAACTTTCAAAAAGGTACCCATATTGATTTAAAATGGTCCATAACAAACGAACCTGAACAAAATCAATCTCCTCGAAAAAAAATAATTGTCCTTCAAAATGGGATTGAAATTCTAAACTCAACAACACAGGAAAATACATTAAAATGGTTTCCTAAGGAATCCGGAAAGTACGAATGGAGAGTTGAGTATCTTGACTCAAAAAGCATGACGAATGAATTTGAGCTTTCTTTCCAACCGCCATTAAAAGCACCGCAGATACAAAAGGAAATTAGATCAAGAATTAAAAGAAAAAAACATACCACCTTTCTTCTCTTTGAAAGAAATGATCGACATGTGGCGAATTTAAAAGTTTTGGACTTTGAGGAAAGTCCTGAGACAGTCACGTTTGCAGAATTGAAATGGGACCAAATTCCTAATGCCAAAGAGTATCATTTAGAAATTTTTGGCGACAAGGACGGTAAAGAACTTATTATCTCAAGGAAAATAGTCAAAAACTTTTTCCACTGGCTTAATGCTCCTCCTGGTCATTATTTTTTTAGAGTTTCCTTCACTGATCAAAATAATAAAAAAAGCCCTTTTAGTGAAATTTCAAGCCTCATAGTAGAAGATATAAAAGACACTGAAAGATTTATTGAAATTATTTATCCAAAGAATAAATTCATCACATCTGGTGAAAAATTTGGATTTGAATGGAAACCAATTCAGCACGCCCAGAAATACAATCTCATTTTAAAAAGCTTCAAAGATCGAAAGTTAATAAAAAAGATTGAAACTACATCAAATTCAATTTTGACCTCACTCGACAAAGGAATCTACAGATGGCAAATCGTAGGCCTTGAAAATGATGTTGAGATTTCAATGAGTGAAGAGCGCTTACTCAAAATAGTCAGCCCTAAAATAATGAAAAATTCATCGTCAGCTTTCATTTCTCAAAATATGAAAAATTTCATTGAAGCTGATATCCTTTTCGGACAAACAAATGCTATCAGTGAAGCCTCTCAAGCTTCAACAAACTTTAAAAGCAACCAAAACCTACAGTTATTTCCAAGTTCATTTAAAATGAATGCTTTCCTGAAAACTACATATGATACATTCATATTGACTTCGCTAGACTATAAGAATGCTTCAAATAATGACGTAAATTTTTTATCTGACGTTGATATTTCAATAAGTCCAAACTGGATAAGAAAATTAAACAATTCAATTAACTTATTTTACGGGCCAGGAGTTGGCTATAATTCACTTTCAGTGGTTAATAATGATCAAGATAAAAATATGGGATCCAGCTTGAATTACCTTCATTTTTCAGGTAGAACAGGAATTTTCTATCTACCCAATGAGTCAATCAATCATCAATTATGGATTGATGCTGGCCTCAGCTTTATATCTGTCAATAGTAAATCATATTCATTAAACTACGATGTGAGACTTTCAAAACTAATGTTTCTCAAAAAGTGGAAAAATCTTTTTTTAAATCTGTATTTACACTCAGGCATCTCCTACAATCATAAAGAAGTTGATGATTATAACAACAAACTAACTCTTACCAGCTTGGAAATCCCCATTGGCCTAGGCTATCTTCTAGATTAAAATATGAAAAAACTATTCACTCTATTTATATTGTTAAATTATTTCCTCCAGTTTTCTTTTGCTTCCGAGGTTGATATAAACAAAATATTGTCTGAAGCACATTTAAAATCAAAACATCTCAAAGCCCCTGCAGTTGCCTCTCTTTGGGGTGGCCAAAGACGATTTAAGATTTTTCATAATAATAATGGAGAAATATTAAGTTTAAAATCTTCGCTCCTAAAATCTGGCAATCTGAATATTTATATAAGTAAAAAGCCATCAAACAAACTCATAATCTTTTTCCCTGGTATTTTTGGATCAATTCAAAAAGGAATCACTCCTCACATGATTGGGCAACTTGAGAAGACTCAAACAAATTTATTAGTACTATCAAATTTTCTCTCAACTGAACATATAAGTGCCCATCCTCTTTATGGAGATGATCCTTTTAAAACAGAAACTCTTATCCTTGAACAAGCGCTTGATTTTTCGCTTCTTCAATTAAACAATAAAAAATTAGAAATTCATGTTATCGCGGAAAGCTTGGGATCAATTGTCGCCAGTGCATGGGTGAGCGAAGATCAGAAAAAAAATAAAAGGATAAAGAGCCTAACTTTACTCTGGCCACCATTTGAATTGAAGCATGCGATGAAAAATTTTGACAAAATTGTAAATGAACACAGGAAAGCGAATCATAATTGCCACATCATAAATAAGGCCTGGCTCCTCACTAAAGAGATGCTATTGAAGGACTTTCCAGATTCTCTTTCTAAAAGTGATGAAATATGTCTTGGATCTATCGTACTCATAGATGGTTTCATGGGAAGTATGAAGAAATCATGGGAAGCCCACTCTCAAACTAGTGGCAATAAAACTTCAAATCCTGAAAGCTTTGAAGATTTTTTCAAGAATTATCGAAAAGAATTATGGGATCTTTTGGTTCAAAACCACGAATCAATCAAGCTTACGACTTGGCTTTCTAAAATAAAAAGCGATGCAAATTTCCCTATTTTTCTTTTTACAAGTAAAAATGATTTTTTAAATAATGGACTAGATTTAGAAGTATTTAAAAAAAGCGGCCTGCTCAGTGATAATGAAATTTTAGTATTTCCGTGGGGTGGTCACTCCGGCCCAGTTGGCATGACTGAATTCACTCAAATACTTATGAAATTTTCCCCGGCATACTCAACCACCCGATATTAAAAAATCATCTTAACTTAAAATCATCTGAGAATTGTTCTACCAATTTCTTAATTTCGTCTGGATAAAGTCGACGCCCCCAAATTCCCACGTGTTTTAAATCACCATTAAAATGATAAGCAGACCCATCATCTTCTGCACCTATGACAATTGTTTTCGAAGGTGTGTCAGATGTTTTTCTTGCTTTAAATTTTATTTTGCCGGCAGAAGGTACAAAGACACCATTGCGATAAAATTCCATCTTATTTTTCTCATAATCAATAATGAGCACTATATGCTGCCAAGTGGACTCAGAAATAACTGAAGAACTAAATCCCCTTTGCCCCTCCTCGGTATCCAGGGCACGTGCAATGCCCCCAATCTTGGCCCCTGGCAATAGTCTTATGGATGCCCGGGAGGCATTACTAGGGTTCTCTTTACCGGCCACAGAAACGGCAATAAGATCCATAGGATATTGAGAATCCTTTTTAGGCTTTACCCAGACGGCCAGAGTTGCGACAGTCACATTTCTAAGGATATTTTCTCCCCTCATAAGGACCCAGTGTCTTTTCTCTGAAACTTTTAAATTATCAAATGAAGGATGAAGAATCTCTTTTTTCTTTTTTGGCGTTAAAAAAGAACAAGAGGTCATAAAAATAAAAATTAATAAAAAACGCACAAATATCCTTATAAATTAAAATAAAAGGTTAAAATTATGAGGAAAAAGAGTCAAGATTAGAAAGATTAATTAGCTATTTTCATCTAAAACTTTCATCCCACGAGAAAAAATCTTAAAAAGTAATTTTAAAGATTGAGAGCTTGAGTAAATCTGGCCATCTCTCCCAAGATCAAAAAGATGCAACATTTCTTCTGCAGAGTTAAGTTTATGGCCATCCTTTTGAATAAACCCCATACTCCAATCTGGCATTAAGCGTTCATTTGTAAAGGCTTCACCTTGAATCGTAATATTGATATGGCGTGGATCTTTTTCAATTTTATTTAGACATCTCCTCACTTCTTCCTCGGGGCCCTCAAGTAATTGAAAGAAAAAATTATTTCGCGCTATAAGACAACCAGTTAAAGAGTGAAGGGAGTTATTAATCCTTGATTTAAATAAAATGTCATTAAGCAAATCATCCGTAATGGGCCCAATAGATTTGCTCGTGTAAACTGTTAAATAGAACTGTGTCATATGATATCACTTCTAATAATGAGGAGGTTTATCATCAGACAAAGAACGAGAACTGGCAAGACTTCCGTCAGAATTTGCAGAACGTTTCAAGTCAAGGATCTCTCTCTCAAGGCGCTCAATAATAAGACCTTGCCTGGTCACAACTTCATTAAGTTGTGAAACAAAATCATCTTGAAAGGAGAAACGAATTTCTAAATCATTTAGTCTTTTCTCTGTCATGAGACCTCAATTATTTCTTAAAACATTTCAATGACTGGTTAAGAAATCCTCTTCCTGCATAACCTATTATAAAACCAATGACTACATCATCATTAGATTCTATTGAAACGGTTTTGAAAGATAATTGTAAATTTTGATTCGATGAAGTTGGGAAATTAAAATCAGTCAGATTAATATCCCGCCTTATATAATCAGCAAAACCAAAATAAATTATTTCATGGCTTTGTGAATCAGTAATTAAGATCTCTGCATCCTGAGAATTATTAAAAAATTCAATAGATAATAAAGGAGTTCTGCACAAGTAATCAGACGCAAAAGTTGAGAAGGATAAAATAAAGAGGACCAAGAATGTAAACATGGCAGACTTTTAGCATAAAATATGGGGAAAATGGGTCAATGATGTAAAAAATACAGATTTAAAAAGGCTATCAATACCCATATTTTCAAACCAATCTTTAAAACTTGAAATGAAAATATGGGTCAGTTATTAAAAAAATCGCTTTAACTAGATAAGGTCAAAACAATGATCCTGATTGATAGGATTAGCATCTAAACAGGCATTAATTCTATTGAGACGATCCTCACGGGTCATTGATCCGTGGATCATGAGCCCAATCATGACAAGAATAGGGGTAAAAAAGACTGTTGCGATAACAACGTCACCTACCCAGTTTGCCCCTTTTTTAAACTCTCTATGCTGAAGCAAAAAAGCAGTGATCTCATTGGAATTGGTCAAACGGTTCTCTTGAATCTCTTGCATGACAATATCTAATTTAACGCCAGAAGCTTCGATAATATCATTTTTTGTTAGACCTTGGGCCAAAAGGGAATCAAGTTTGGAAATGAATTCACTTCTTTTTAAAGCAGCAAATGACTGATCTTTTTGATCCCACTCTACCTCCATTGAATAAGTAAAATCTTCTAAGATGATCTTAAGCTCTGAGGCCTGGGAGGCCAGGGCCAGTTGAGGAATCATGATAGAAAGTAAAAACACACTTATAATCCTTTTCACTAAAAACTCCTTGGTTAAATGTGGGGAGTAGTTATCATGGTGAATTATCAACTAGAAAAAAAAAAGGTGACACTCAAAGATGGGGGTAATTTTTACAAATAGAATTAGGCAACGTGAGCTTGATCTCTGACAACATAATAGCAATTGCTTTTGAATTTTATATCAAGACCAAAAAGCTGTCGGACTCGAGAGACAAGCTTTTTGAGTTTTATCATATCATTTTTATCGTGAATTTTACGGCCCCAGATTAACTCATGGATAAGGTCTTTGGGAAAAGGATGAGGTGAACTTTGGATAATCTCCGCCAGAAGCTTTTCCTTGCTCATTCCATCGGAAGAAATATTTAGGCGTGAGGTTTGAGAAATGATGTTCTTCTCAAATTTCTTGAGAGCTAAAGCCAGAAGAGAGTTTTGATCTTTCACTATAAAACCATCAAAGTAATTTTCATGATCAAAAGAAACTAATTTCTTCCAATATACATTTGCAGCATTGATATCCATCGACTGAATAAGCTGAATCACCTTAAGGTGATAAAAATAATGATGATTAAGCTTAAATTGATGAGAATAGACATAAATCGGTTTATCATTTACTAAAAGCTCAAGCATATTTTTCATATAAATAAAATTTTCACTCAAATTAAATGCTCGACATTTTTTCATCTCTAAAAGAGATGAAAGGCAATTAGAAAGCTTATTTTGATTTAAGTAAAAATTAAATTTATCATAACAATGTCCCAGCCTCATAGACTCAGACATTTTTGAGGTTTGCTTATCAAGTAGATCTAAGTTCTTTTGAGCTTCTA
>CANEVK010000044.1 GCA_947442115.1 Bacteriovoracaceae bacterium
AGATTAAGGATAAAATCTTTGATCCCTTTTTTACGACCAAAGATGTTAATAAGGGTACTGGCATAGGTCTTTCTATCGTCGCTTCGATCATTAAAGAAATGGATGGAGTTATAAAATTTGAAACATCACCCGGTAAGGGTACAACTTTTTATATTGAGATCCTCGTGACCGCAAAATAGATTAAAGATCTTTTTCTGATAAGGCAATCAGGTATTCACCAATAGCAAGATCTTGCCAGCGCTCAAAATTGAGATGGCCCCGCTTAGTGAGATAACCCATATGTCCCCCCTTCTCTTCGAGATGAATAAAAAGGAATTCATGATCTTCATGGTTCAGGTATTCTTCAAAAGGAATGAAGGGATCGTCTTTGGCAGATAAAAGGACCATCGGGATTTTGATGTTCTTCAAATACTGGATCGATGAGCAGGATTCATAATAATGCTCTCTATTTTTAAAACCACCTGCTGGTGCCGTAAAAACCTCATCAAAATCTCTGAGAGTTTTAATTTTTTTAACTAAAGAAAAATCCTCCATTCGATTTTTCTTGATGTATCTTTGTAATTCCCAAACAAATGATTTGTCATAAATCTTATTCGCACCCGAACTTAGTTTAAGAGAGGTTTTTGTCAGGCTAAGTGGCCCATTGACTGCAATCCCAGCATCGGGACCTACCTCTCCCCTGACTTTTGCCGCCAGCAGAAGTAACGCATTGGCGCTTAGACTAAAGCCGATGGCGATATGACGATGAGTGGGAAACATCTCGCGACCAAATCGGATTACGGCAGAAAGATCCTCGGCCCTGCCTGAATGATAGGCCTCACGTGCAAGCCCCTCGCCTTTTCCACATCCACGATGGTTATTAATAAAGACATGATGACCCAGCTTTTGTGCCACACTGGCCGTTCGATGCATGTAACCTGCATCTGAACTTCCACCTAGACCGTGAAAAATATAAACCACGATTTCAGTTGAGCCTTGCACATAGGTGGAATGAATATTTTCCTTCTCATTTTCTAAAGGGATGAGAAACTCTTTTTGATCTCCTTGAATATTTTGAGAGGGTAAAAGGTGACCTAAAATCGTTTGAAAATGTCCTCCTTGGGCCCAGAATGGCGGCTCACAAGGTGGTATTCGTTTGCGCGCGATCTGTAATTTTTTTTTCATTTCATATCCATTTTTTTTCATCCAGATTCAAATTGAGCTCTTGTGCCCGCTGAGCTCTCTTCTGACTTCTCTCGATCCCAATCGCTTTTAACCCATAAGAATTAGCAGCGGCAAGCATACTCCCCTCACCACAAAAAGGATTAATAATAAAATTCTCAGGAACTTTAGCCGATAAAAATTTTGCCATCATCAAGCACGCCTCAAGTCCCATTCCTCTTTGCCAGGTCTTTTCACCCATTTCTGAGATGACATCAGGAGTTGATTCGGAAGCGTTTAATTTTAGTTTTTTAGAAAAACAAAGGATATGAGAGTAAGCAGGTCTTCCAAAAGTTGTCGTACCAGCAGGGGAACGGCAAATAATTTTATGCCATAAAAGCTTGCTTGCCTGTCGTTCAGCAGCCTTCTGACAAAGATAGGCCTTGTCTACCCATCCACCTTCCCACTTAATATCTGATTGAAAAAAAAGAGTTACCCCCTCATCTGAGGTATTTTGAAAAATAAGTTCTGCAGTTCCAATAAACCATTCTTTCCATTGATCTAAATTAAATTGAGGAAATTCTGAAATATCTGGAAGAGAGGAAACAAATGAATAGTGAGAAGTGTCTTTAGGTCTTTTAAGCCAAGTGATAGCGTCTTCAACAATCACTTCTCGATAGGTCATATAACTTTTATTATATGCTGAAGATATTCTACCACCTGTCCATGGCGAATCTTTGCTCTTTTTCTTGTTTCGATCTCGCCATCAACTTTGACCACACCAGTGGCGATGAGATGTTTGGCCTCGGCTCCAGTCTGCATGATTCCTGTTATCTTAAGCAAGTCACATAAATCCACATGGGATGAATCTTTTAGTTTAAACTCAATCATTTCTATTCTCTTCTCAATTTTGAATTTGCCTCTGAATCAAAAGCCAGGTAATCACAAGTTAGCTCTTCCCCTGCCTTGATATCTCTGATGGCAAGGTTATACGCGTTTCCATGCCCTGCTTCAACTAAATTTGGTGAATCTGAGTGATTCATGTGACGAGCATGATCCCCACATAGAATGAAAGTCTTCCTGCCTCCATTCATTTGTCCATAGGCATAGGTATTCATAAATTCAACAACTGCTGGATGAGAATTTTTCAAAAAGTTCTCATCAAATTCTGTATCCAAAACGGGATCTAATTTCCAAACGATTTGACCGGCCTTTATATCCTCGGCGGTAAAACAGCCGACGCCATGAATTTCACTGAATTTTAAAAATGATTTTACAAGCAACATAGAAAATAATTATAGCGGATCCCCTCACTCTTGAAAGGCCTGTTTCATCAGGACAATGACCGACTAAGCAGATAAGATTAATGTTTTTTTCAGGACTTAGAACTATCCCCATTTTTATCATCTAGCGCAATAGAGACAATCATATCACCCAAAACATTCACCACAGATCGACCTCGGCCTAAAACCCAATCAACTGTCAAAAGCATTGGTAAAATTTCAGTAGGTAGCCCAACTGTCGTGAGCACAAGTGACAAGGTAATGAATCCCGCCTCAGGGATTCCCGCAATCCCAATCGTGCCTAGGATACAAATGAAAGCAGCAGTCAACTGGGTCGTTAAATCCATCTGAATGCCAGCAGCTTGGGCCACAAAAAATACCGCCATCCCCTCATAGAGTAAAATGCCATCATTATTTAAATTAGTCCCAACACAGGCCCCGAGAGTTGAAGCCTTTTTAGAAACTTTGAGCTCATCTAAATTCTTTAATGTGAGTGGAAGTGTGGCCAGTGATGAATTTACACCCCAAGCATAGATGAGAGTTCTTTTAACTGTTTTCCAAAAATATCTGAGAGGAACTTTTTTGAAAAGAAGCCAGCCTTGATAAACAAAAAAGACATGCAAAAAAAGCCCAAGCAACCCTACACCTAAGTAGTAACTCAATCCTTTCAGTGGTTCAAACCCATATTCGCCCACCGTTTTAACTGCTACAGCGAAAACTGCAATGGGAACAAGATGAACGAGCCAAGTGAGAGCGACCTCAAACATTTTTGTCATAAGAGTTAAAAAATGAGTCAATCTTTCAATTAATTCGTATTCATGTTGATTGGCCATCTTTTTAACTTTTTTCAAAGCAAAACCAAGAATAAGTGCGATAAAGATGAGACTAATAACCGTATTATCGACAAAGGGTTTCACAAAACTTTCAGGAAAATATCCCTTAAAGTTTTCAATAAAGTTAATCTTTTGGCCTGCATATTTGACTAACTGATCTGGTGGAGTCAATGTGCTATGAATTTTTGAAAGAGATTCACCAGCATTGAAAATTTTTGAAAGCCCTATTCCAATCGTTAGGGCACAGGCCGAATTTAAAACATTAATGAGAATAAGTTTCGTGCCTAATTTACCTGATATTTCAGAGGTCAAAATAGAACTTAAAATAACAAAAAAGAGTAAGGGCGTGGCGGCAGCCTTGATAAGGGTGATAACAATTTTCCCGAGCTCACCAATTGCCCCTAATTCTTTTCCAAAGTATGAACCGACGATAGCACCTAAGACCATCGCAACAATAATTTGAAATGAAAGACTCTTAAAAAAAGAAGACATAAATTGACCCTATTCAAGGTTGTAAAAGAAATAGTATCTGGTCAAATGTCGTTTTTTGGAAGTTTTTAGTGACAGTTAAGAGCTTCTAGCGGAGCACCCGCTTCAATTAATCTGGTATTATCATAGGCTTTTAGTACTCTTAGGCTAAGTGTCATAAGCCCTATGAGAATAAGACCTACACCAAATATTTTTGGCAAACGTCGCTGGAGAGGATTGATAAGTTTGCGGATAAAACTTGGTGCTGCCATCATGGCGGGAAGAGTACCAAGCCAGAAAAAAAGCATGGAAAATAAAGCTTCATAGGAATGCTCTAAAGACAAGGTGGCGAGGACAACACCATAGAGAAGACCACAAGGCAAAAATATTGAAATCAACCCAGTTATCATCGCCCTATTGAAACCCTCATGATTTTTAACCAGTCCATTCCAGAGATGAAAATAAAGTCGTCGCAAAAATTTAGGGGTCGGGATCTCAGCTTTTTTTCCCTTTAAATGACTAAATCCCCAAAAAATAAAAACTGATGCTAGAACAAGAGCAGGAATAAGTGACCAATAAGGATGAATAGTTTTAAAGCTGAGAAATCCCCCAAAAAAGCCACCGAATGCCCCTAAAGTCAAATAACCAATGAGTCTTCCTGTTTGATAACTGAAGACATCTTTTGTTCTTGCACATGTTGCTGTAACAAGACCACCACACATTCCGACGCAATGTAAACTTCCACTTAGACCTGCGATGAATGAAACGAAAGGAAAAAAGTTTCTTAATTCATTAATTGAGCTAATAAGATGGTCCGACAAGCACGACCTCCTTTATCGCTACAACTTCATTGGTTAAATGATCAAAAACTTTAACATTGATTTTTCTAGTCCCTGCAATCAAAACATCTGGAGAAATTTTAAAAAATAAAACAATCTTCTTATCTGGGCTATCAATAATAGTGGGATGAATGGGTGTCACAATTTTAATTTTATCTTTCAGATTGACATCAGCAACATCAAAATCAACTTCAAAACGCTGCTTCCCTTGATGAGATAACTTGAGAGTGAAGTGGTTAATAACCGTACGACCATCCTCAATAACCTGAAAAGGAACTTTAGCTCGGAGGAAAACAAGATTTAATTTTGTACTCGCATTTAAAAAGTAAAAAAATGAGGATATGAAAAGAATGGCAATCGTCACATAAACACTTGAGCGAAAAGTCATGAGCTTTCTAGGTTTCCCATTAATCTGATTTTCACTACTGTAGCGGATTAGACCCTTCGGCTTTTTGAGTTTAATCATGATATCATCGCAGGCATCAATACACTGAGTACAGGCGATGCATTCGAGTTGAGTCCCTCGTCGGATATCAATCCCTGTGGGACAAACTTTTACGCAGTTATAACAATTGATACAATCACCTTCATTTGCCTTATCAATTCCTTCAGCTCCTCGACGTGGTTCTCCTCTTTTCATATCATAAGAAACAACAAGTGAATTTTCATCCATCGCCACAGATTGCATCCTGCCATAGGGACAGGCAATGATACAAAACTGCTCACGAAACCAACCAAAATCCAGTAAGAAGATTGAAGTGACTAGCATCGTGGCAACAAAGACCCCCCAATTATCTGAAGGAGTGTGCATTGTCATATAAAAAAGTTCATGAGGTCCAACAAAATAACCAATAAAGGTATGAGCAATATGAAGAGAAATAAGAAAAAAAGCCATCCACTTTAAGGAGCGTTTGAAAATTTTATTCAAACTCCAAGGCGCCTTATCAAGTTCGCGTCTTTCACGGGCCTTGCCTTCGATCAATGCCTCCACTTTCAAAAAAATGGCTTGAATAAAAACTGTCTGGGGACAGGCCCAGCCACACCAGACTCGACCAAGAAGACTAGTGATGAAGGCAATTAAAAATATGCCGGAAGCAAGCATCAGAAAAAAAAGAATAGGCTCTACACCGTGTAATGTAGAACCTAGGACTGTAAATTCTCTTTGAGAAATATTAATAAAAAGAGCAGGCTTTCCATTGATATAAAACCAAGGAAGCACGAGGTATAGACCGATTAAAAACCAATAAAATACTTTTCGACGGCTTTTCCAAACACCTTTGACATCCTCAGGATAAAGATAAACTCGGTTACCATGCTCATCCGTGGTCGCCAACCTTTCTGGATCAAGATCATAAATATTCTTAGTTTTCAACCTTCTCCCCTTGAGGCTCTTTACCACCTTTAACGTTGGTATTCTTTAAACTCATGACATAGGCCACAGAGTGATAGATCTCTTCGGAAGATAAAACTTCATTCCAAGGTGGCATACCGTTAGCTTCACTCCCATTAAAAACAACATTGTAAATCGTTTCGGGAGTTCCTTTGGCCACAAGCCAGTGTGCATCTGTAAGGTTTGGACCGATGTCCCCCTTACCACCTTCCGCATGACATGGGAGACAGTTATTAACAAATACCTCAGCTCCTTTTTTGATCCCATCATCATTAGCAACTGCAAGGTATTTTTCCTCTTTAAAGGCACTGTTAAGCTTTTTAAATTCATCCTGGGCAGCCACCACTTTAGCGTAATCATTTTTAAATTCATCCCTTAACGTTGGCCCGCTCATAATTTGGTAATAGATAAAATATCCAAATCCAAAAAATACAGAGATGTAAAAAATAACGTTCCACCAGTTGGGTAGAGGGTGATTGAGTTCTTGAATCCCATCATAATCATGATCAAGAAGAAGATGCTTTTCATCTGGTAATACTTCCAATTTGTTATCATCTTTATTTGAATGACTCATAATTAATTTCTCCCCTGAGTTGAAGAGACTTTAGTTGGCTCTTCCAACGGAATGAGTGAAGCTTGTTCATAAACAGGCCTATTAGATTTTTTAAAGGTCCAATAAGTGTATAAAGCAAAACAAACTACAAAAAGAATTAAACCTGTAACTGGTAACCATGGTAAGTCAAAGTGACTGAGAACGGACTGCTTCATGGGGCCTCCGCTTTTGAATAATCAACACCAATTCGTTGCATGTAGGCAATAAGAGCAATAATTTCTTTATCCATAATCGCAGCAGGAACACCACTACTCACAAGACCATCGGCTATGGTCTTTGCTTGAGCTTGAGCATTCATCACACTGTTTTGAATTTCCTCAGCACTATATGGAACTCCAAGGGATTTCATCACACTCATTTTTTTAACTAAGAATTTGTATTCAATCTTGTTGTTAAACAACCAAGTATAACGAGGCATGATTGAACCAGGAGTCACTTCACGAGGCTCGTAGAAGTGACGATAGTGCCACATATCATTATACTTACCCCCTACTCGAGCAAGATCTGGTCCTGTCCGCTTTGAACCCCATTGGAATGGATGATCATACACAAATTCTGCTGCCTCAGAGGCTTTACCATATCGGACAACTTCATGGGCCATAGGTCTTACAGTCTGAGAGTGACAAAGGTAGCAACCTTCTTTGATATAAACATCTCGTCCGAGAAGTTCTAAAGGGCTATAGGGCTTAATGACATCCATCTTCACAATATATTTATCAGAAAGAAGTGAGGGAACAATTTCAATCGCCGACCCAACAAGAATGGCAATGAGAGATAAGACCGCAAAGACCATGGGCCATCCCTCTAGTTTCCTATGAGGAGAAGCCTCTTTTTCAACAGAAGAATCATCAAGAGCGTAGGCTTCAAATTTTTCCTCTTCCCCTACTTTGCCTTTTTTTGCCGTTTTATAAAGGTTGTACATCATCATGATGAATGAGATCAAAACGAGAGTCCCACCGATCGCTCGGACCCAGTACATAGGAACAATTTTAACGACAGTTTCAATAAAGTTTGGATAGAGAAGTTTTCCAGAACTATCCATCGCTCTCCACATCAGAGATTGAGTAATACCAGCAACCCACATGGAAACGATGTAAAAAACAAGACCAATGGTTGCTAGCCAAAATTGAGCGTGAGCAAGCTTTTTTGAATAAAGTTCTGTATTCCATAATTTTGGCACAAGATAAAATAAAATCCCGGCCACCAGCATGTAGTTCCAACCAATAGTTCCAGAGTGAACATGCCCTGGAATCCAGTCAGTGAAGTGAGCAATCGCATTGATGGACTTAATAGAAAGAAGCGGGCCTTCAAAAGTCGACATACCATAAAAAGTAAGGGATGTGGCCATGAAACGAAGCCCTGGCTCAGTTCTCACTTTATTCCACACACCTCTAAGAGTCATAAGACCATTGATCATACCTCCCCAACTTGGCATCCAAAGGGAAACAGAGAAAATCATCCCAAGGGTTTGCGCCCACTCTGGTAGAGTTGTGTACAGAAGATGGTGAGGCCCGGCCCAGATATAAATGAATACCAAAGACCAGAAGTGTATTATGGATAGGCGATAAGAATAAACCGGACGATTAGCTGCTTTGGGAACAAAGTAATACATCAATCCCAGGAAAGGAGTTGTCAGAAAAAATGCTACAGCATTATGTCCATACCACCATTGCACAAGAGCATCTTGAACACCTGCATACATAGAGTAAGACTTCAAAAAACTGACAGGCAACTCCATGGAGTTCACAATATGAAGAACGGCCACAGTAAGAATTGTTGCAATATAAAACCAGATCGCAACGTAAATATGACGTTCGCGCCGTCTGATAATTGTTCCAAAGAAATTGACCGCAAATACAACCCAGATCAACGTAATAAGGATATCAATTGGCCATTCAAGCTCAGCATATTCTTTACCGGTTGTAATACCAAACGGTAATGTTAGGGCAGCAGAAACGATAATGAACTGCCATCCCCAAAAATGGACTTTAGATAAAGTATCATTAAAGAGACGAGCTTTTAGTAGACGCTGATGAGAAAAATAAATACCAGCAAAAATGGCGTTCCCGCAGAAAGCAAAAATGGCGGCATTGGTATGAAGTGGTCTAAGACGACCAAAAGTTGTCCAGGGTAAACCCAAGTTAACTCTCCAGTCCGCTAATTGAAAAGCAATGACTGCACCTAGTAAAAGGGCGACAGCTCCCCAGATCACAGTGGCAATAACAAACCACCTAACAATTTGATCATCGTAAGAAAACGTCTCGAGCCTTCGGTTTGAAGAAGGCGCATTTGATTGCACAGAACTCATTTGCCATCCTTTATTGATGTTGGATTTGATGTGTTTATTTTTTGATCGTCTAAGAGCATTCTAAAGCGAGGTGTTTCTAAATCGTCGTATTGTCCCTTACGCGCAGACCAGATAAACGCCCCAATAAAAAAGAGTCCTAAGAGTAAAGCGAGGGGAAGAAGGATCACTATGACTTCCATAAAGACCTCATTTTTTTGGTTCCAATTAATGTTGAGATAAGGACTGTTAATGAACTTAAAGGCATAATAATCGCCGCCACTAAGGGATTAATAAGACCAGAGAAGGCAGCGCCCACAGATAAAGAATTATAAAGAATTGAGAGAATAAGATTCCTGCGAATGACTTTCATGGTTTCTTTTGAAAGGACAACCAATCTCTCAACAGGAACTAACCCTGGAGTTGTTAGATAAACATCAGCAGCACGTAGTGAGATATCCATAGCACCTAAAACGGCAACACCAACGTCGGCTTTACCTAAAGCGATGGCATCGTTCGCCCCGTCACCTACCATCACAGAATGTGATGTTTGATGTATAAGATCAGCCTTTTCTTCAGGTCCAATTTCAGAGACGGCACTATAAGGAGATAAACCTGCTTCGGTCACAATTTTTGTGACGATAGATTGTTTATCGCCAGAAAGAACCTTGATTTCAAGACCTTGATTTTGTAGTCCCCTGAGTGCCTGAATCGAATCAGGTCGTAAAACATCCTCAACTTCAAATGTGGCAAGAAGTTTATGATTTTGAAAAACACCTTGCCGGTTAATCTTAAAAAGATCTCCATTAATCCGACCTTCTACACCATGACCAACTCTTTCTTGGTAATCTTCAACTTTAAGCTGCAGAGGCTGACTTGGAAGGACGAAATGAATTAAGGCTTTTGCCACCGGATGATGAGACCTATTCTCAAGAGAAAAAATTATGTCGATAAGGCTTGTGTTACAGACCCCATGTTGACGAAAATTGATCACTTTAAGCTGTCCATAAGTGAGAGTGCCTGTTTTATCTAAAAAAACATTTTTTACTTTCGCTAATTTCTCCAAAACTTCATCACTTTTAATGATGATTCCTTGCTGTGAAGCTCTGGATAATGAACGAGTAAAAGTGAGAGGTATAGCGAGCGCCAGAGCACAAGGACAAGTGACAATCAAAAGAGTGATCGCCTGCTCAAGAGCGTGTTCAAAAGAACCAGAAAGGCTAAGCTTAATAAATAAAATGATAGAAAGGATAAAAACGGCTGCTGTAAAATACTTAGAAACACGATTCGCAATTGTGACAATTTGAGAGCGATGGGCCCAACCATTTTCCACATTCTTTAAAATGTGACCTAATCTAGTGTCGCGTTGGACCTTATCTGCCCTAATTATCAATTCATCATTAAGATTTTGGGTCCCTGAAAAGACTCTGGCCCCAATATCAACTTTTATGGGAGCGGACTCTCCAGTGAGTAAAGAGTTATTGACATAAGAATGACCACGAAGGATCTCACCATCAACTGGGATGAATTCACCTGCTTTAATTTTAATCTCATCCCCTACTTTTAAAAAGCGAGAATGAACCTCTTGAAAGAGTCCAGTCATTTCATTTTTAACGAGAATACTTTCTGACTGGTAGAAATATTGTAAATCAGTCGCACTAAGACCTTTCTCTTGAATGCGATGGAGGAAGTAACGAGACAGCAACAATAAAAAAACAAGAGCTGTTAGTGAATCAAAATAATTCTCCGGAACCCCTGTAAGCATATTATAAATTCCCATGATCGCCCCTACAATGAGAGCAATTGAAATAGGAATATCAATTGAGAGTGTACGATTGCGAAGAGCGTACCAGGCAGTTTGATAAAAAGGGAAAGCACTATAAGTAAGAACCGGTATGGCAAAGATAACAGTTAAATTATTAAAGAGATAAGAAAATTCTGCTCCGGCCCCGCCATAGAGAGAAACTGCATAAATCATAATATTGCCAGCCGCCGCACCAGCAACTCCAATTCTTATAAGCGAGGCGCGCTCTTCTTTGATTTTAAAATCAGCAGCCTCTTGATTCTTTTTCAGTGGATGAGGCCTGTAGCCAAGATTATTCAACTCTCTTGCGACATCAGAAAAAAGCCCTCTATCCTTTAATATAACCGTAACAACTGATCGCTCAAGATCAAGCTTTGAAGTTTGAACGCTGTTTAAAAATTCCGGAATTTTTTCTATAAGCCAGAGACAGGCCAGACAATGAATACCTTCAAGATAAAACTCCATCACCCTTTTCCCTTCAGGGTTCAGGTGGCTGAAATCTTCCAAAAATTCAGCTTGATCAAGGTATTTAAACTCTAAAGACTTGAGCTCTACAGGAGATCTTCTTTTATAAAGTCCTGCTTGATTTTTAATTTCATAGTAAGAAGCTAAACCTTTTTGATGGATAACGTGATGAACAGTTAAGCAACCCTGACAACAAAAGGGATTCTTTCGCTCAACATCGGCTTCATTGAAAAAAGCCGTCAATACATTTTCATCACAATGAATACAGGTAATCATTTAACCTCAAACTTGATGAATAAAATTTATCACCCTCGTTTGAATAAAATGCTGTCCTAGATCAGTTTTTGAAAAAAAAGAACACGAATATTAAGACCTTCTTAACAAAGAAGAGGTTCTAAGAAAACTGACTTCCATCATGAGAAATTATGATATCTATAATTTCAGATTCTTGATCATAAGCTTTTAATGAAGAAGTGAATAAATTCAAAAAAAGGATCATTTATGACAAAACCAATCCCAAGTATCATGAAGTATATGACAACAACTCCCTATCAAATTGAAAAAGATGCCTCACTTCTTGAAGCCGCTGAACTCATGCAAAAATATGACATCAGGCATTTACCAGTCGTCTTTCAGGGAAAAATTGAAGGGGTCTTAACCAGCACGGATATAAACTTAATTAGAAGTTTAAAAAATGTTGATATCGAAAAGCTCAAAGTTTACGATTGTTTTACTCCAAATCCTTTTACTGTAAAACCAGAAACCCATATGGATGTGGTTTTAGCAGAAATGGCAGAAAAGAAATATGGGTGTGCATTGATTGAAGATAATCAGCATCTTGTAGGTATTTTTACTTGGATTGATGCCCTAAAGGCGACTCAACACCTTCTTGAAACGAGATTAAAATAGTATGAAAAACTTATTGTTTATCCTGAATCTTCTCCTTGCAACATCAGCGATGGCTTCCACCAGTCAACAGATGAATCAAGCTTTCGAGGCTTTATCAAAATTAGTGCCCTACCTGACCAGCGATGATAAATTTCAGGAAAAAAAGAACTCTAAACTGATAGAAGAAAATCTCCTGAAGATTCAGCAAGCCTTCAAAGCTGCCGGGCATGAAGGCTTAGTCAAGCAAGACATCTTTTTACCATCATATAAATTGGTCCAGCAGAATTTGAGTGAAAGTTTAAATTCCTTCAAGAAAGGCAATAAAGATTTCTCTTTGTGGAGGCTTAAAGAACTTACGGCCATTTGTCTTGATTGCCATACAAGACTACCGGGTCAAATACCATCAAGCTATGAATTAAGTGGTATTGATGTAGACCATTCTCGCTTTGAGGATTCTTATAATTTAGGGATAGCCCAACTTATTGTTCGTCGCTACGTTGATGCAAAAACTTCTTTCACAAGATCAATTGATCAAAAAATTCTTAAAGGAGAAATGAAAGATCTTTTAAATCCTTTTAAGCAAATCCTTTTGATTGAAACAAAGGTGAATAAAAATGCTGAAGCTATGATAACCTTAATTGATCATTATAAGGAAAAGAAAGGAATCCCCCT
>CANEVK010000045.1 GCA_947442115.1 Bacteriovoracaceae bacterium
AGAAGCACCTTGTAGTTCCATCCATTTTTTTCCTGAGCTTGGTACGCTGTTCTCACGATTACAGGCCTCAGCAACAAAATAACTGTAACTTTCATGGCAAAGACCAATGTCGAGTGCAAACGCAAGATTATAAAAATCTTTAATCATGGGATAATGATAGTAATCATTAGTCATGGCAATAATAACGGCCAGAGCCGCTGAATATAATGATTTCCTGAAAAGATGAAGATCTGTTTCATGCATTCTGATCAGTTCATTTCGAGGGATAGCACAAAACTCTTCATGACAAGCAAGAGCAAAATTTAAAAAATGGCTTGAGCGACTAAATGTCTCACGAAAAAAGATTTCAATTTCTATTGTTTTTTGTCGTAAGTCTTTTTCAAATTGCAAATACTTCAACTCTTTAAATAATGTCTGAAATTGAGAAATAATTAATTGATCAGTCACTGCGATATAATCAAACGTCGTTTGCGTGATCGCATATTTTTTTATAAATGCTTCTTCAATTAAAATTCCAGGTTTTAAAAGATAGAATTGTCTTCCCTCTTTTGTGGTCAGATAAACATGGCCATCACAAATTGTTTTTTTTGCCAAATCTTTGACTTGTAGAGGTTTTGAATTGTTGAGATTTGTCTTCATAAAAAAATCCAATATTTCTCACTATCTATCGGTCTAATAGAGGATCAATGTGAGAGCTATTTTTTTGAAATGAAATCCATGAATTCAGAGATAATTAATCAGGGATGTTTTCATATATTCAATCCCTTATGATTGAATCATTTGGAAACTATCAGATCAATCATGTCAACTAAGGACGGGTTTCCCGGGCCAGTCCTTTTGGAATGGCCGAGAGTAACGATCGTGTGTACTCTTCCTTGGCATTTTTGTAGATTCGGCTCGCCTTATCCATCTCAATGATTTTTCCGGCGTACATCACACCCACTTCGTCTGCAATAAAATTGACCACACTTAAATCATGAGAAATGAAAATATAGGTCAATCCAAATTCTTGCTGTAAATCTAAAAGTAAATTTAAAACCTGAGCTTGAATGGAGACGTCTAGGGCCGAAACGGACTCATCACAAATAACAAATTCTGGTCTAAGCATGAGTGCACGGGCAATACAAATTCTCTGTCTTTGACCACCAGAGAACTCATGAGGATAACGACTCATGTGATTTGATTTCAGGCCAACTTTTTCAATTAACTCTCGGGCCATATCAAAGCGTTCATTCTTATTGGCACCAACTTTATGTATATTGAGTGGCTCTGTTAAAATATCTGTAATGGTCATGCGCGGATTAAGTGATGAATAAGGATCCTGAAAAATAATCTGCATTTTTTTTCTGAGTTGCCTTAATTCTTCATGGTAAACATGAGTGATATCTTTACCATCATAAATAATTTTTCCGGCCGAAGGCTCAACTAACCGCAGGATACTTCGCCCCAGAGTGGTTTTACCACAACCTGACTCACCTACCAGTCCAAGAGTTTGCCCTTTTTTTAGTTTAAAGCTGACACCATCAACTGCTTTAAAGTGATCTACAGTTCGTCCAAATAACCCACCTTTAATAGGGAATTGAGTCACTAATTGATCTACTTCCAGCAAAATCTGAGATTCAGATTTCACCTCCTGTTCTTTATCAAAAACCTGGACTCTTTCCACGGGTACAATTTTTTCTTCACCCGACTCAGTCATAAAATCACTGACCGTAAGAAGACGTCTCGGATTGGCGCCTAATTTTGGTCTACAAGCGAGTAGACCCTTGGTGTAGGGATGAGTTGCTGAATGAAAAATTGTTTGTGCATGATTTTTTTCCACAACATTTGATCTGTACATGACCACAACATCATCAGCAATATCACCAATTACCCCTAGATCATGAGTGATAAACATCATGCTCATTTTATACTCTTGCTGAAGCTTTTGCAGAAGTTCAAGCACCTGCTTTTGAATCGTCACATCGAGAGCTGTTGTAGGTTCATCAGCAATCAAAAGTTTAGGATCACAAGAAATCGCCATGGCAATCATCACTCGTTGTTTTTGGCCACCAGACATTTCATGAGGGTACTTATGAGCACTTGAACTAGGATTGGGAATTCCCACCTGATTCATTAAATGCACGGCCTTTTCCCAGGCCTCTTTTTTTGATAAATTTTTGTGGACTCTGAGGGCCTCAGAAATTTGCTCACCCACCTTAAAGACAGGGTTAAGACTTGTCATGGGCTCCTGAAAAATCATCGAGATATCGTTCCCTCGAATCGCTCTCATTTGCTGTTCATTTAATTTAAGTAAGTCTTGTCCGTTAAAATAAATTTCTCCGCTTGGAATTCTTGCTGCAGGTTTCTGAAGTAGGCCCATCACGGCAAGTGAGGTCACACTTTTACCAGAACCAGACTCTCCTACAATACCAATCGTCTTACCTTGAGGGATATCAAAGGATATATTATTCACGGCCCGAATAATGCCTTCACTCGTTTGAAATTCAACTGTTAAATTTTTTACCGACAAAAGGTTATTTAAAGACATAAATTTATTTTCCTTTTAACTTTGGATCGAGGGCATCTCTTAAAGCATCACCAAGAATATTAAAGGCGAGTAGAATAAAAAACATAGCTAGAGTCGCTCCGGCCAGTTGCCACCACACACCACGAACCAGCTCAAGTTTTGCATCATCTATCATCGTTCCCCAACTTGGCTCTCCCTGAACTCCAAGTCCAAGGTAAGACAAAATGACTTCTGACTTAATCGCCGTCTGAAACTGCATTGACGTGTTGATGATGACAATATGACTGACATTCGGAAGGATATGACGAAAAAGTTTTCTCATATGACCACCACCGATGGCACCAGCGGCCTGAACATATTCTCTTTCTTTGTGCTTAAGGACCTCACCTCGGATCAGACGACAAAGATTTACCCAGCTCGTCGCTCCTAAGGCGACATAAACAGAAAAGATCCCCTTGCCTAAAATGAGAGTAATAGAGATGAGCAACATGATATTTGGAACAGAAGAGAATGTGGTATAGAGCCAAGTCACGAAGTCATCTATCCAGCCTCCAAAGTACCCTGCGAGGGCCCCTAGAATCACTCCTATCGGAATAGCGATGAGGGCAGCTGCCGCTCCAACCGACATGGCAACTTGAGTCCCCCTAATCACTTTCTGTAAAACACTTCTTCCGAAAATGTCAGTCCCAAGTAAGTGATCAAAAGAAGGGGCCAAGTTAGAGGCACCTACTTCTTGGGACCAGTTTGAGGCTATCCATCCCAGACCAGAAAACAAGGCGACAAAAAAATAGAGAAAGACAATCAATATTGAAATGAGTGCCAGCTTGTCTTGGGCAAGCCTATAAAATGCATCCTTCCATAATGAGTTCTTATTCATAAATTCCTAATTAAACTTTATTCTTGGATCGGCGATTGTATAAAGAATATCGGAAAGCAATCCAAATAATATGTAACCAACACTAGAAAGAATCGCCATCGCCTTCATGACTGGAAAGTCTGAAGCATTCAGAGCATTTAAAGTCATTCCCCCTAATCCAGGTATACTAAAGAAATTTTCTAATAAAAGCGCCCCAAGGATTAAAGAAGGGATTTGTATGACGACATAAGTAATAATAGGAATAAGAGCATTCCTCAGTACATGTCTCAAAAGTATCGTGAATTCACTCAAACCTTTTGAGCGAGCAGTACGAACATAGTCCTGATAAATTTCATCTAAAATCACTGTCCTAAAAAATCTCACATCTGGCCCGATACTTAAGACAATCCAAATAATGGCCGGTAGGGCCACGTAGGAAATGAAGTGCGGAAACTCTGGATCAAATCCTGAAATTTCAAACCACCCCAGCTTAAAAGCAAAAAACCATTGAAAAAAGAGAATGTAGGCCAGGGCCGAGATACTCATTCCAGCGATGCAGAGAACTCTGATAAATAAATCAATTCCCTTCCCTCGATAATAGGCAACGAAAAGGGAAATAAAGAGAGATAAAACAGTCGAGATCACAAAGGCCGGAACTGATAGACAGAGGGAGGGATAGGCCCCCTGTAAAATCATTTTGGAGATTTCTTGTTTGGTCGCCCAGGAATGGCCAAAATCAAAAGTAAAAGCGGACTTAACCACATCAAGGTATTGCAACCAAAGGGACTTATTAAGTCCTAGTTGCTCGCGTAGATCGGCCATTTGTCTTGCGGTTGCATTTTTACCAAGTAAAACAGCGGTTGGATCTCCAGAGACTAAATTAAACAATACAAAGATAATAAGACTGACCCCTAATAGAACAGGGATCATATAGAGAAGTCTTCGGATTATATATTTAGTCATTCAAATCCTTTAAAACTTCTTACTCAATTCTTTCTTAACTTCTAAATCAACATTCAAATATTGAAATTGTGAATGATTGAATTCCATAAATTTATAATTTTTCAGCCAGGCATGAGAAAGATAAAATTTTGTTCTGTTAAAACCAAAAATCCAAGGCATTTCAGTCGCCACCATCTCATTCATCTTTTCATAAAAAGCTGATCTCTCTGGCCCATCCTGAAGAACTGTAGCGCTTTTAAATAAAGTATCAAATTCAGGGTGACAATAATTTGCTCCATTTGATCCTGGTGAGGCATTTGGGCAATAAAGTAATCCAAGAAAATTTTCAGCATCGGGATAATCTGCTCCCCAGGCCATGGTGTACATCTGGTGCTGGCGTTTGGTCACTTTATTCACGAGCTCAGGCCAAGTATTCATACCAACTTTAATCGTGATGCCTATTTTTTCTAAATTTTTTGCAAAATGTTCAATCATTTGTCGAGAAACAGTTTCGTTCCTGGTTTGAATAACAATCGCAGGTAATCCTTTACCATTTGGATAGCCAGCTTCGGCCAAAAGTTTCTTGGCCATTTCTAGATCGTATTTGACAAAAGGATTTCTAAATTCTTTTCTATACCCACCTAGACCTGGAGGAATAACACTTTGAGCTTCGACTGCTGAGGAATTATAAAATAATTTGTTGGCTTCATTTCGATCCCAGGCCATCGACATCGCCTGACGAAGCTTTTTATTTTTTAAAATCGGATCATCATGATTAAAACTAAAAAAAGTCACATCGAGCTGAGCATTGGAAAATAAACGCATTCCCTTACTTTTAAGTTCTGGGGCCAATTCTTTCCCGCCAAGCACAGCAGAGTCAAAATTATCTTTTGGAATTTCTAAGAGATCGGCACGAGCTTTTTGAAAGGAGAGCCATTTCGGCTGAGATTCAATAATCACATCGACAATAATTTTATCAACAAGAGGAATTCTTTTTCCAGCATCGGCCAGAAGCCCTCTCTTGTCATCACCTTCTTCGCCCTCTGAAGGGTAAAACTTCTCACGAAAAGTAGGATTTTTTGTATAAACGATACGATTGGATTGCTGAAAAACTGGTAAAATAAAAGGTCCAGTTCCCACGGGGTGATTTAAAAACTCTTTTCCAAAATGCTCCACGGCCTCTTTTGAAACAATAAAAGAGTAAGGCATGGCCAATGCATAAAGGAACTGAGGATAAGGTTTTTTTAACTTAAATGAGATCGTATAATTATCAATCTTTTTTAATCCCTCAATATCCTCATTATAATTTGTTGCCGGAAGGTTGGCATTTTTCTCCTTCCATTCATTCAACCCAACAATTTTATCATCAAGGAGCCACCACCCCTTCGCCTGCAATTTTGGATCGGCCAGTCTTTTAATGGAATAAATCACATCATCAATTTTAAGTTCGCGGCCCTTACCGTCCTTAAAAGCTGAGCTGTCATGAAAAAGGATCCCTGGCTTAATTTGAATTGTATAAACAAGTCCATCAGCGCTCACTGTCGGGAGGGACTCCGCCAGATTAGGCATAAGTTCATAAGGTCTTTTCAACGGGTGAAATTCATAGAGGCCTTCATAAACTTTACCAATCTCATTCCCAGAGTATGTATCTGAAGCATGTATCGGATCAAAACCTGAAATTTTCTCTGGAGAAATAAGATGTATTTCTCTTTCGTCAAAATTTCTATCTTTTGAGCATGAGGAAATCAAAAATAAGGTGACAAAAAAAATTAATCCAAAAGCTTTCATGGCCTAATCTCTCCAAAAAATTGCATATTGCTTATTGTATTCTTATCCAGAATTTTATCACTACAAAAACGCTTGGCACTAAGTCAGTCAACTATTGGCGTTGCACTAATTCCAAAAGAGTTCAAGGGACAGAATGGGATCTTCCTTGCCAGCAGATTTTTTTGAATGAAGAAGAATTTCAGTTCGTTTAAAGAAAGATTCAGTAAGATTGGCAGCGCGAAGCTCTAGTTCATGATGAGATCCGACATCTTTTTTAATGGAGAGAAAATATTTCTTTTTTTCAACCTGATAAATGTGATCCATTACAATTCGACTTTCCGAATCATAGTTGAGTGCAAGCCCTAAGTCTTGATAAAGCATCAGGCGAATCAGAGACCTTAACTCAAGCATAAACTCCCTGGCCAGCTGTGCAGACTCTCCATGATTGATTAAATAATTTTTTATTCCTTGCTCAATTCTTCGCTCAAAAGAATGACCGGCCACTCGCTCTTCTTTTAATGTTGAAAGATTTCTCAACTCAAGGACCTCTTCCCCATGAAAAGGAATAGAAACGGCGAGGATCCAATGTTCTTTTTCTTTTAAAAAAGCTTCAAAGCTAAAACGATACTGGCTCCCATTAAGACTGATTCGCCCCTTGCCTTCTCCTTGGCCCTTCAAAGCTTTCAAGAGTTCGGGAATTTCTTTGTCATTCAAATTTTTTGAGACGATGGTTGCACACGAAGAAAATAAAATAAGACTTAAAAGGAGAAATTTTGACATGTCAAAATAGTGAGACTAATCCCCTTTTTTTGCAAGGAAATTTAGCACCCATTACTTGTCTGAAGCCGGTAAACGAGTTGAATCTAATTTTTCAAGCGAAAGACTTAAACTCTGTTTTTCGCTAGGCATTTTGGCAAATTTTAGTGCTGACTCCAAGTACACCCGAGCTTTTTGGTAATCCCCAAGCTCAGAGTAGATGGTCGCGAGATGTTTTAAAATTTCTACATCATCTGGGACTTTTGCATAGGCGGCCTGCAAATGTCCTAAGGCTTTCTTTATTTGGCCTTTTTTAAAGTAATACCAACCCAAAGAATCTCTGATGTATCCATCTTGCGGGTTCATGACATGAGCTTTTTGAATGTATTCAAAAGCTTTTTCAGTTTCAATCCCTCTATTAAGAAGGGAGTAGCCTAAAAAATTCCATGCATGAGCATTTTTTGGCTCTATTTCGATAATACTCTTGATTAAACTAACTGATTCCTCAAACTTTTTCTCTCTCTCATAAAGACTGGCCAGATAAAATTTATGATTATTGGAAAATCCCTTCTCATCCTGGACAACCATCATAATTTCCATCGCCGTCTTAAATTGTGAGACTCCTTCGTAGAAGCCAGCTTTAATCACACTTAATTCAATCCTCATTTCTTTTAGTTCTTCATACTTTGAAGAAACAAAAGTTAAAAACTTGGATTGCCATTTTTTTTCATCACCATCAGCAAACTCGTTTTGGGCCAGAGTAGAAAGCATATTGGCCATCTGGATGGAGCTATCAGAATAAAGCCCACTGGATGATGGGATCTGATTAAAGTACTCAATGGCCAATTGGTATTCCTTCATTTCTTGATAAATGGCCCCTAGATAATAAAGTATTTTATCCGACTCTGGAGCGGCTGCGAGGAGGTCTTTGAAAATGGAGACAGCTTGAGGATATTTTTTAGCATCTGTGTACAGAACACCTAGTTTAACCTTCAGATTTAAGTTTTCCGGCTCTAAATCACACAATCTTTCTGCGTAAGCTATAACTTCTTGATATCTTTCCGTAGCAAAAAGCACTTGGACCATTCGATTGAGAATCTGACTATCATTGGGATAAGAGCTAAGGAAGTTTTGATAAACCTTAACGGCAGTTTTATATTGCCCTTTCTCTTCAAGAATGACCCCAAGCGCACTGGCCGACTGACTCAGCCCTGGTTGCCTTTTGAGAGATTGCTCAAAAAAACCTTGGGCCTGACTGAGTTTGCCCTGATCGACACTCAATTTCCCCAAATAATAGTGATAAACTCCACTCTCTTTATTATGAGCAGCACATCCCTTGAGTTTTGAAATCGCTTGATTCATTTTTTTCTCAAGGGCGAGGCTTTTGCCTAAGAAAACACAGGCATCTTCATTCTTGGGATTTTGAACTAAAAGCTTTTGATAGAGGTCTTTTGATTTTTGATCTTGATCAAGGCCTGAGTAAACGCCGGCCAGAATCATCCCCACTTTTTCTTCTTTAGTTTGGCCATAAAGTTTTTCAAGGACGAGTTTGGCCTGCTCTAAATCTCCTAAACGAATAAGACTTACAGCATATTTTTTCTGAACAAAAGCATCTTCAGGCGCTAAACTTGCCACATGCTTAAACAGCGCTGATGCTGTTAAATAATCTCCCTCAAGAAGGGACATATTTGCTTTTAGAAACAAATCACCACTTATTAAACGAACTGAATCTTTATTCTCTTTTGACTGCTCTATAAATCTTTCTAGACTCGCTGAAACATTTTCTAAGGCTTTTTTAGTGGCTTCTTCTTTGGATAAAACTTCCGACTCCTGAGGCCTGATGTGAGATGAGCATCCAGTGAGAAGTGAGTAAAAGATAAGGCCAGTGATTAAAGAAACTCTCATAAGCATCCTGTCAAAAATAGCTGGCCATCCCTTGGCCATTGGCTTCTTTTCGGACTTTTTCAGATCTTTATGAGAAAAATCCGCCCTAGAGTTATAGTTCTTACCCCCCTGATTAAAAGTCCTAAGTCGCTGAAATAACGTGGCCTCGTCTGGGTCCTTAAGGAAAATTTTACCTTCTTAAGGAAGAATTTTTTTCCTTATGAATTTTTTTTGACTGACTGGGTTGACTTGTTTGATGGGGATTAGTAAAACCCTCACGAATATTTGGTTATGGCCATCGCGCAAAAACAAAAGTTCTTTGGGCCTGGATTCATGACCATATGGACAAAATTATAAACCATATACCTTGTAAATGATTTAAAAGGGTATAAACCACAAATAGGGGAATAACATGAAAGACGTACGTATCATCAAGCGTTACCAGAACCGCAAGCTCTACGACACTTTCCAAAGCTGCTACGTAACTTTAGAAGAGATCGCTCAAATCATCCGTGAAGGTCATGAAATTCAAGTGATCGACAATAAGTCAAAAAATGACATCACTTACATGACTCAAATCCAACTTCTTTTTGATCAAGAAAGAAAGTCTCTTAAGCCAGGTAACGTTGAACTTCTTAAGCGTGTAATCCGCTCTGAGGAAGGAACACTTACTGGTTATATCCAAGCTTTAGAAGGTAAACTAAACCTTACTTTCGAAACTCCAGCTGCTGTTGTTGAAGCTGCTATGCCTTTCATGGCAACAAACTTGAATTCTTCTATGGAAAATTCAACGACTCTGAACTAATCTAGGTTCATGAGTAAAAAAAAATTAAGCTTTATACTCATGGCCTTTGTGGCCATGAGTTTTTTTAGACCTACTATTTCTCTTGCCCAAGCGGATTCTACGAAGCCTGCTTTCAAAATCAAGACTCCGAATACTAAAAATCAATTGAACGAAAAATCTGACGCCTCTTCGGAAGAACCGGAGACTAAAAATGTATTAGCAGAAAACTCCGGCCCAAAAAGAATGAACCATCATGGAATTGGTTTTGGCCTCGGCGAAACTTTTCTTATGGGAAATTATGGCAAGCATGGAGAGGACAAAATAACAGCAGACTTATTCTATTCCTATGCTGCAAGCTACTCATTTGATCTTCTCGTGAATGCGCATATGTCTGAACATAAAGATCAAAATGAAACAATGAAAGTGATGGGCGTCACAAGCTCCATTAAAGCGAAGGTTGTGGAGTACGATAGTTTTGCTCCTTATGTTTTAGGGGGCCTAGGTTTTTATGCTCCTCAAGCGAAAAGACCAGTTAACGGATCAAATAAATGGTCCGACCAAAAAGTGACCTTCGGTATCAACTTTGGCGGCGGTGCTGACCTCAAACTTAATGATAGATATGTTGTTGGTCTTTTGGGTCAAATGCACTGGCCCTTTACGGTTAAACAAGACACTGGTTCTGATATCAAAGGTTATTATTTTAAACTCCTCATCACTGGGATGTACCTTTTCTAATGACTCTAACTCCTCGTCGCCTCTACATTTTTACCGGCAAAGGCGGCGTGGGGAAAACCACTCTAAGTAAAGCCTTTGTTCGCCATTTAAAAAACCTCAACCATGAGGCGATCTATCTTACATTTAAAAACCAATCACTAAGTGAAAATCACGTCGAAAAAAACTCTAGTTTAGAGACTCATGGGATAAGAGAAGTTTATCTGGATCTAGAAGAGTGTGCGAAAGGCTACATTGAGCGCCGCCTAAACTCCTCCATGATTGCAGGCTGGATTGTTAAAACTCCTTTTTTCAGGGCCCTCGTGAATATGATTCCGGGTTTCAATTATCTCATTTACCTGGGAAAGATTCTTGAAATGGGAAAAGACAATCCCAATTTAATCGTGATCCTGGATGCACCGGCCTCTGGACATGCTTTAACCATGGTGGAATCAACGACTAATTTTCAGCACATCTTTGAGTCGGGTGTTATTTTTGAAGACACGCATAAAATGCTCTCCCGTTTAAATGACCCAAACTACACAAAAATTCATGTTGTCAGCCTTGCAAGCCAGATGTCGTGGCAGGAAGCTATTGAGCTCAAAAGCGGCATTGAACAAAGAAGCCCGGTTGAGGTCAGCATTACAGTCAATAACTGTCTCTGGCCATTAGTTGAGCAAAACCTCTCAGATTTACCACCTGGGTTAAAATTAAAAGCTCTGAATGAAAAGGAGCTTCTTCAGGACCATGCACCAGAAATGCTCTGCGTCCTCCCTCACTCTCTGGAATCCTTTTCTCAAGGAATAGAGATGGATTTAGTAGGTTCTCTCTCAAAACTCATATAGAATTCTGAAGTGACAATTTTAACAAAATCATTTGAAATTTTTTGTGGAACTGGAGGAGTTGGTAAAACCACACTTGCGACCTCCCGTGCTCTTTGCCTGGCCCAGAAAGGGCATAAGGTCTTACTCGTTACCATCGATCCTGCTCGCCGCCTGAAGGACCTCTTAGGTCTTTCGGAATCTTCCATCGGCGAGGTGACTCCTGTAAAAGTCAAAAATATTTCGCTCGATGCACTTCTTATGTCACCCGAGAAAACAATTCAAAGGATGTCTCAGAAATATCAAACGCCAGACCTGGCATCGAATAGAATCGTTAAGATCCTTTCAAAGCCCTATGGCGGAATGAATGAAATCCTCTCCTTAGTTGAAGTTCAGATGCAGTTTGAGACAGGCCATTATGAAGTGATCGTACTTGATACTCCTCCAGGTTCTCATTTTCTAGACTTCCTCGAAGGGATTGGAAAGATTCGGTCCTTTTTTGATCAAAGTTTTGTTGAAATTTTTAGCTACATTGGAAGTAAAACCGCCAAAGCCAGCAAAAAGATGTTTGGTCTTGGCCTTATTAATAAAGTCATTTCAGGTGGCATGAAAAAACTTTTGAGCTATTTGCAAAAAGTGACTGATGCCAAATTTATTGAAGATTTTATTGAAGCCGTACAGATTATCTATCAATCAAAAGATGCTTTTATGAAAGGTCTTGCTCTCCAAGACCGACTTAAATCGAGAACGGAGTGTAATTGGTTTTTAGTGACTTCTGTAGAGCAGGGCAAAGCTGCCGAAGCTGTGGAAATGAAATCTCATGCGACACATTTTATTCATCAGGATCATTATCTCGTCCTTAATAAGTGCCTAGAAGAAGAAATGAAAGATTGGTTTCCCACAGAAAGCAATTTATCAAAGCTAAAAGTCTCCCTTGAAGAAAGAGAGAAGAATCTCAAATTAAGATTAAAAAAAGACTTTACGACAATTTTAGAGTTCCCGGAAATTATGAGCAAAGACCCTCTTGACCACGTTGAACTTTTAACTCAAAGCTGGAAAAAATATGTCTCATAAAATTTCGACCAAAGCTGAACTTGAAGACTTTTTCTGCCATCATTGGGATGAAATCAATCAGTGGCTAGATCAACGCCAATCACAGCTCCCCCAACCTCTCACCTCAAGTGTTGACGTGAGAGAAAGTGACTACAAATTTGCACCAGTCGACCATAACATGTACCCTGCAGGATTTAATAACCTTTGTAGCAAAGACCTGCTTCATTGCTCTGATCGCTTCAAAGAAGCATTTCATCAGTTTGGCCCAGTCAAAGTCGTTGGTTTGATCCCTGAATCTCACACTAAAAATAAATTCTATCTCGATCATCTTTATAAACTGAAATCAACTATTGAGATGGCCGGAGTCCAGGTCATTATCTTCTCTCCGGATCATGAACTTTTTAGTGAAACCGAAGAGAATAGCATCAAACTTGAATCTCATTCAGCTCATCATCTAGAAATTTTTGAAGCGAAAGTAAGCCATGGGGAATTTCACCTGATTCAAGATGATGTTCATTTTGATCTTATTATTCTGAACAATGATCAATCCAATCCCTTCGATATTGATTGGAAAAATTTTAAAAC
>CANEVK010000046.1 GCA_947442115.1 Bacteriovoracaceae bacterium
AAAGCACTGTAATTACATTCGCCCCGCTTTTAGGACTGCCAACAATTGTTGAAACTTGCCTATGAGCAGAAGATTGAAAATGGGATATAATGATTTTGGGTTCGGGTTGAAGCCATAAAGTTTCGCCCCTACGATTTTATTTTCGGGAGCGGTCCCTGGTCACGGTGTGCAAGCTTGCCTGGTTTAGTATTAAGCCAGAATGTGAGAAGCCTAAAGTGATTACTAATTGCGCCCACCTAGTTTTCTAGGGGCGCGAAACCGTTTAAAGTCTTCTCTCGAACCCTTCATTTTATCATCCCCTATTTTATCTTGACGTTGTAAGTTAGAACCCAAACAATGATTGTATGGAATACATTAACGTTAATGATTATCAAAACATCTCTTGGATTGAATCCCTTGCTCTTGAAGAAGTGAATATGGAGGAGTCTGGCATTATACGATTTAATGACCACCTCAATACTCAAGCTTTATTAGAAGAATCTTCATTAAATTTTGTTAATAAACTCAAAGATAGATTTGAATTTTATGTTTCTTTATTCAATCAGTACCGCACGCAGCGAGACCAATCTCGTGGGATAAAAGTTTTTAGAATTTCCAACACTGTAAATGATTTTATCCTCTTCAGAAATTCCCTTAAATTGATTGTCGCTCGCCGAGCTCCAGATGTTATTAGCATTGGCTTTCTCTCTAATAATGGGGGATTATTTGCGGCCCGCTTAGCAAATGAAAACCAATCGGCCCATGCCATTCATGAAATCAAAGCTCATGTAGGACCATTCAACACTATTTCCTGGCGTTTTCAGGGAGAGCCAGTTGAGGTAGAGGCTTTGGTGAAATACTACTTAACTGAGTTTATCAAAAACTCTTCACGTTAAATTTTCCTTCAAAAGCCTTTTCTGAGTTAATGCCAGAGAATCTTCTATTGTAGGCATTTTTAGCCCTAAGAAGTCCTCCGTATTTTGAGTATCTAACTTGTAAGAATATTGATTAGAGCCCGTCGAGCTGAGAGCATCCGCAGGAAAAGCTGAATTTGATTTTTGAATAAAATTATCATCCTTACGAAAAATTTTTGCCATTAATTTTGCAAATTCAAACCTTGTCATAAAATCAGAGGAGGAGATTTGAAAGAGTCGGTTTGTAACACCTGAGTCAAGCAAAGATTTTAAAATTCTGGCCAATACCAGCACATCTAAAAAACCTGTCACCACATTATCGTCTGCAGCGATCGACTGTCCTTTAATAAATCCAGTCTGCAACACTTCAAACCAATTAGGATGCTTGGGTCCATAGGATCTTCCATATAAAGGTGAACATCTCAAAACCAGATAATTTAAACAGGACCTTTGAACATAATATTCACTTGAAGATAAGGTTGTTCCAAAAACCGTATTTGGAAAAGGTGTATCACTTTCTTTATAAAGAATATTTTCTCCTCCCATCACAAAACAGGATGAAATCAGGATAAATTTTGCTCCATATCTTTCCGAGGCTGAACATACATTAACTGTACCGACAGCATTTAGAGCATCGGCTTGCTTAGGATTTAATTTGCATTCCGTTAGTGAGCTCATTCCAACGGCATAAATAGTGTAATCAGGCTTCAACACACCAATTAAACTGGAAACATAATCTTTTTTGAAAACATCACACGGGTAACAAGTGACTCCAGGAATTTCCACAGGAGTTTTATGATAAGTACCAACTACTCTAAAATGATCTTTTAAATATAAAGCAAGGTTGGAGCCAACAAAAGAAGATGCTCCTACGATTAAGACTGTTTTCTTCATAAATAGATTTTAGCATTATTTTTTGATTTGAAATAAATAGAAAAACCTTCCCCCATTCGGGGGAAGGTAAGTGGGTGTGTAATTAGCCAATCAACTTTAGGGCCATATTTGTCGCCTGATTCGCTTGAGCGAGTACCGAAACACCTGCCTGGGTTAGAATGTTATTCTTCGCCAGATCTGCTGTTTCTGATGCTACGTCTACATCACGAATCCTGGAGTTCGCTGCACTAAAATTCTCTTCAGTAATGGCCAAGCTATTACTGGCCGTTTGAAGACGATTTTGTAGTGCTCCGAGGTTCGCACGGTTGGAGTTAATCCTAACCAATGCTTCATCAAGCTTTGCAAGTGATAACTGTGCGCCTTCCTTGTTACCAATGGTTTCACCAGTGATGCCAAGTGTTTCAAGTGTAGAGTCAATTTCGACGGAATCATATTTGATTCTGTCATTAGTCGGATCATTGTGAATACCGACTTGGATTTCGACAACTCCACCTGTTCCATCAAGAAGGTTTCTTCCATTGAATTCTGAACTCTTTGAGATCCGCTGAATCTCATCTTTGAGATTCTGAAATTCAATATCTGAAAACTTTCTCTCTGTTTCGCCCACAGTATCAGAGGCTGCCTGTACTGCAAGCTCCCTGAGACGAATAACGATGTTGGATACTTCGTTGAGGCCACCTTCTGCTGTCTGAATAAGTGATATACCATCATCTGAGTTCCTTTTAGCTTGTCTGAGTCCTCGGATGTGGCCTTTCAGTTTTTCACTGATCGCCAACCCAGCCGCATCGTCAGCCGCGCGAGTAATCCTTTCACCGCTGGACATTTTTCTTAAATTATTGTCCAAGTTTAACTTAGTAGCACTTAAAGCACGTTGAGCTGCAATGCTCGAAACGTTCGTATTTATTCTTAATCCCATATTTTAATCTCCTGTTAGCATTGTGAACCTCCATGTTCAGTTGTGGACTTCTTGTCCACGGTTGTTTGTTTTAAAAAAACCACTACCCTATAAATCAACTTGCTAGTACACACACCCACTATCAAGTTTTGCAGGATTCGTTTTACATCAGTTTTCTTAAGGCCTAAGCCTCTGGGATATTACTATCCCTGAGAAGCGGCATTAATAAGGCTAAGAGCGTTCGAAGTCGATTGATTCGCCTGCGCCAATACTGAAGTACCTGCTTGCATTAAGATATTCGTTCTTGTCATCTCTGAAGTTGCAGAAGCAATATCAGTGTCACGGATTCGAGAATTCGCAGCTGACAAGTTTTCATTTGAGATCTGGATGTTATTAATCGTCGATTGGAGACGGTTTTGGAGAGCACCAAAGTCTGCTCGGATTCCAGAAACGTTTTGGATCGCCTGATCAATAGCTGCCAGAGAGTTCTGAGCTGAAATTTTATCAGATACGGAAGCAAGGTTAAGTCCAAGGGCTGCGACGTTAACATCTGCAGATGAGGCATCAAATGTTAATCTGTCAGCGAGAGGATCATTTCTTGTCCCAATTTGGATATCAAAGACTGAACCTGTACCATTAAGAAGTGGAACTCGGTTAAACTCGGTAGAGTTTGCAATACGGTCAACTTCTGACATCAATTGCTCGAATTCAACGTTAAGGAATTTTCTTTCTGTTGGCCCGATAGTATCAGAAGCTGCTTGCACTGCTAGTTCGCGAAGACGAATCATGATGTTTCCGACTTCCGCTAAAGCACCTTCAGCGATTTGCACTAAAGAGATACCATCTTGAGCGTTTCTTTCCGCTTGGCCTAAACCGCGGATTTGAGCTTTTAAATTTTCTGAGATCGCTAGACCTGCAGCATCGTCACCAGCACGGTTGATTCTGCTACCTGAAGACAATTGCTCTAACACTTTCTGTTGAGCATTCTTTGTTTGACCTAAGTTCCTTTGCGCGTTCAGCGAAGAAACGTTTGTGTTGATACGCAAACCCATAAATCCTCCTTGATCGGGTTTCTCTAATCTCGTTCCGTGAGAGAAGAGTTGAAAGCCTCATTGGCCTTCATGTTCAACTTTTCGACGACGCACAAAAGAACTTTAGTTTTTTGTAAAAATATTTTACAGTCGTAAAAAATGGCCCCTAAACTATTGTTTTTAATGATCTTTTTTGTGATAGGCAAAATATTCCGGGGCAAATAGAGTTAAAGTTTAGATAATGAATTATGACTATCACCAATTTAAAATCATCTCCTCATCTCTTCGCTTCTACACTTTCACTCATAGAAAAGGCTTTTCAGTATGAGAAAGGCCATCACTTTGACGTGGATTTCGCTCCTTTAATGAGTGAATCAAATCATGAAAATTGTTTTGTTAAACTTAATACAGAGGGAAATGTCATTGCCCATATTGGTTTTTGTAAGCGTACTTTAAATGGTCATCCAATTGGTATGCTAGGTGGGATTGCAGTAGATGAGAGATATCGAGGAGAAGGTCATTTTCAAGAGCTCATGCAAGAAATTATTTCGGAACACAGAGGAGATGTCGCCTTTTTTTTGCTTTGGAGTGATCAGGAAAAGTTGTACAAGAAATTTGGTTTTTATCTCTGTGGAGCTCAAATTGAACTTCCTCAAACAGGACAAAAAAAGGAATTCAAAAAAGTCCTGCTCAGTAGTATGACGTCGAATGAAAAGAAGCAGATTAAAGAACTTTATGAACAATCATTTAGTAAAACATACTTATCATTCAACAGAACAGATGATGACTGGATAAATATCGAAAAAATTCATTCAAGCGACTTATATATAAAAGTAAATCAAGATGCTATTAGTGATTATTTTTTTATGAATAAAGGCCAAGATCTAAAAGGGATTATTTTTGAATATGGAACGACAGGTAATTTTCAAGAGCTTATTGCTGAATTAAGGGCCTACGGTAAAGTTTGGTCACCATTAGATCTTAAAATCGACTCAAGTGAAGCCCAGTACCAGTTCCTCCTATCCCCAGGAGATCCCCTTTTATTAAGTCAATTTATTAAAGCATACACAAATAAGTTAATCTCAATTCGAGATATTAATCTGATAAAGCAAGAAGTCTATTTTGATTTTAACAATGAAGTATTGGCATTAGAGATTGAAGAATTCTTAAGAGGAATTTTTGGGCCCGCTCCCTTTGAAGAAATTGGAGAGATTCCTCCGATCTTTATAAGCGGACTTGATAGTATTTAAATTTTAGTACTTTCTTAAAGTCGTAATTCGGATCAAAAGATAAGTCGCAAACGACCAAAAGATCCAGGAGAGAGGAGGAACGTCATAAAGATGAGCTACCTGAACATCTTTAACAAAAAGTACTCCACCTAAGATGAACACTGAAGCAATTAAAGATACTCCTAACAAATAAAAGGACCTATTAATACTCTTAGAGAGATGATCAATTTCCTTTATCTTTAATTCAAGAGCATAATTATTTTTTGAACTCTCTCTTAAAAACCATCTTATGTGTTTAGGCACGATCCGAAGAGAGGTTACAACATCCTTTGCCACCCACATGAGCTCCTCTTGAGCATTCTTTGTTGACAGCATATCCTGAACTAAATGATCTAAGTCTTTCTCCAGGATTTGAAAGATATTCAAATCTAATCCGATTGATTTTCCAACACCATCCAAAGTTATAAGGGCCCTAAAAATAATAAACCATTCTCGAGGCAAGTAGAGTTCATGTTTACTTAATGTTCTGATCAGGTTGCGAACCAATTCTGACATATTAGTCTCTTTCACACTGAGACCTACAAATGGAGAAATGGCATCTTTGATATCACGGATTAATTCTTCATGATCTGGAATTTTCTCATATTCAGCAACCTCAAGAAATTCATAGATAAGATTGTCGTAGTTATGAGTAATCAGGGAATACATGATTGCAATGAGATTTGCCCGTTGCTTTTTACTTAAAGTCCCCATCAGGCCAAAATCAATAATTCCAATCTTATTTTCAGGAAGAACAAAGAAATTTCCTCCATGGAGATCAGCATGAAAAAATCCATCCGCTAAAAGAGTATGGGTGAAAAGTTCGACACTTCTTAAAAGTCGCTGAACAGTTAATTCACCCAGTTGTTCTAATGAACTAAATTCATTAAAGGGTTTACCCTCTAAAAATTCAAGAACAAGAACTTCTTGAGAGCTGAATTCTTTGTAAACCCTAGGAACGATGAGAAATCCATCCTTATCAATGCTTTCTAAATTTTTCTTGAGACGCTCACAGTTTTGGGCCTCTACTTGAAAATTAAGCTCATTTTGAGTACTTTTGAAAAAGTCTTTTATAACTTTGGATAGACCTAAAAATTTTATTTCAGATGAAGCACGCTCTAGTCGCTCAACAATAAAAAGAAGAATTTCAAAATCAGTATTAATAGTACGTGCGATGTTAGGTCGCTTAACTTTGACCACAACCTTTTCACCATTTAAGAGAGTTGCTTTATAAACCACACCTATTGAAGCTGTTCCGATAGCCTCTTGCTCTATGGACGAAAACACAGCTTCAATTTTTTTGCCTAAATTGGTCTCAATGACCTGTTTAGCAATTTCAAAGGGTATGCCCTTAACCCTATTTTGAAGTAATTTTAATTCTTTAATTAGTCCCGGATCAAAAATGTCCTCTCTTGTGGCAAGCAACTGCCCTAACTTGATAAAACTCGGCCCTAGATCCTCAAAACTTTGACGCAGCTGAGATCCAAATATTTGCCACCATTCTTCAGTTGTTAAATCTTCCCTTTTAAGTTGAGAGACCCTGGCAGGTAAAACAAATCCTGGGATAACCTTATCTAACCCCGACTTAACAATAAGTTCTGAAAAACCATGCCGACTTAAAACAGTGAGAATTTCTCGAAATCGAGAGACATTTTTAATTGTCTTAGAAATACCAATGCCGGTTTTAATCAAATCCATAAAATAAACTCTCGATTAATATATTTATGGTAAGATAGATTTCAATATTAGCAAAAACCGTAGCTTAGAAGCATATTTTACCGCTTATGTTGAAGCGAATCTTATTAATATTGTCAGTTTTATATTCGACTGTAATTTTCGGGGTTGAAACCTGCAGCCGCACGGCAACGATTAATTATCAGGATGTTTTAGTTGATACCAGCAACTCGAATCGCGGGGAGGGGCTCAGATTTTATCTAGCTAAAGATCCCCTTGCAAAAGAACTCTTAGATCAATACCAAAAAAATAACCGTCCCACTTGGAAAAGTGCAGCGGCCAGTACCTTCGGGACCGCCATGATTTTAGCTGGAATTTTAAGGAATGATTCTGGCGATGATGAGGCATTCACGAATAAAAACTTCCTCATTGTCGGTGGAATTTCACTGATTGGATTTAGCTATCTCGTTTCAAAAACTAACCAATATAGGAATGAGTATTTACTTTTGAACTCAATTGAAGAATATAACAAAAGAAATAATCCTAAGATTTTCTTTGCACCGACATCAGATGGTAAAGGTGCAGGGGTAGGAATTGGCAAGGAATTTTAATGGCCAACAAGTGTTATAAATGCTCCAAAGAGCTATCTGATAGTTTTAAAATTATGACGAGTCGAAGTGATTCCTGCCCATTTTGTATGGCCGATATTAGATGTTGCAGGATGTGTAGCTTTTATGATCCGAAAGTCTACAATGAATGCAAAGAAACTAATGCAGATAGAATAACTGAAAAAGAAAAGGCAAACTTTTGCGACTACTTTAAATTTGGTCCAAGTTCTGATGAAATGGACAAAATAAGGCAAGATGCTCTCGCCAAGGCAGCTTCTCTATTTAAAAAGTGATTAAGGAATTTTATGAGTGACTGTCCAATGACAATACTTGGAAAAAAAATGCTGGAAACTGAGCTAAATCAACTTATTCGAGTCGATAGAGAAGATATTAAGCAAGCAATTTCAGAAGCCAGAGAACTTGGAGACTTAAAAGAAAATGCTGAATATGCGGCGGCCAAAGAAAGACAATCCATCATTGAAGGCAAAATTATGGATCTCCAAAGTAAACTAGCTCGAGCGAGAGTTATAGATGTCGGGAATCTAAATTCAGAAAAAATTGTTTTTGGTGCCACTGTAAAAATCTTTGATCAACAAAAAGAAATTGAAGTAACTTACCAAATTGTTGGTGAGGACGAAGCCATCCACGATCCTAAAAAAATATCCTACAATTCACCTCTAGGGAAAGCACTCATTGGAAGAGAAGTTGGCGATGAGGTCACTGTGAAAGCTCCAAAGGGTGACATGCTTTATGAAGTCATCGATCTTAAGTACAGCTAATATTGGCTGGGACTCTTCTCTTCTAAGTCTTTCACAGACCAAAAAGCCATCGGCTTTTTTAGAAAAATTCCATGAATCAGGATTTACCAAAATCTCTGATCTGCTTTGGCTTCTCCCCTTAAGAATAGATGTAACTCCCACGCTTTTACCATTTCGAAGTGCCGAACTTAATAAATACTTTCGAGGTTCTGGTAAAGTTATTCATGTAGAAGTGAAACCTGCATTTGGGAGAAGAGGCAAAGGAAATATTCTACTTTATAATGGTTTTGCTGTTGTTAAAGATGACCTCTCTGCTGAATCCATAAGTTTAAGGTGGTTCAATCTCTACCCTAATCAAAAGAAGCAAATTGAAAATCTTCAAACATTGCAATTTATCGGATTGGTGCAAGAATTTAAGGCCCAAAAACAAATCATTAATCCACAAATTCTTGGTGATGAAATTATTTCACCCTATATGATTGAGTACCCTACAGTACAAAAGATTTCGGGAACTCAAATAAAAAAGATCATTGAACTCATTCCTGGGACGCTCTGGTCAAACATACCTTCGACTTTGCCGGAATTGGATTATGACAAAAAAATATCTTTGGCGGACGCATTTAAGACAATCCATGGAAAAATTGACTCCAAAGTATTTTCAAACGACATAAAAGAGAAGGCAGAAAATCGATTAATTTATGAGGAATTTTTAACAGATCAGTTAAAGATTCAGACGAGAAGAAAATTCATTAAGAGAAAAGATGCGCCAGTCGTCTCTCTTGGCGCAAGTTCTCTAGAAAAAATCTTGCAAGCATTACCCTTCTCTTTAACTTTGGATCAAAAAAAAGTTTTTGAGGAAATAATTGTAGATTTTAACAGCGGTCACCCTATGATGAGAATGATTCAAGGAGACGTAGGATGTGGTAAAACAATAGTCGCCTATCTTGCTTCCAGGATCATGGTTGAGAACCAACTGCAAGTTGCTCTTATGTGCCCCACGGAAACACTTGCGAAACAACATTATGAGACCTTCAAGCAACTTGTTCCCAACCTCGAAATACAAATATTACTAGGTTCAACAAAAAGCAAAGAGCGCAAAATTCTTTTGCAGGAATTAAAACAAGGAGTAATCAAAATTTTGATTGGGACTCATTCGTTATTTCAAGAAAATGTTGAATTCTTCAAACTTGGCTTTGCTATCATAGATGAACAACATAAATTTGGTGTCGAGCAAAGACTAAAATTAGTCAGTAAAGGTGATGGCGTTCACTGCTTAATAATGACGGCCACTCCAATACCAAGAACTTTGAGTCTTGCTCAATATGGTGACCTTGATATTTCTTCCATTAAAACACTCCCCAATGGCCGAAAAGGCATTAAAACTCGAATTACCGAGAGACAAAACTTTGATAAATATATTGATTTTGTAAGATCTAGACTCCTGATGAGAGAACAGGCGTATTTTGTATTTCCTGCCATTGATGAAAGTGAAACGATTGATATTCAAAATGTAAAAGAAAGCCTGAGTAAGTATCAAGCACTCTTCAGAGGATACCGAGTTGAAATGTTACATGGTCAGATGAAACCAGATGAAAAAGAAAAAATAGTAAAAGAATTTAGAGAGCAGAAAATCCACATTCTTTTATCTACCAGTGTGATTGAAGTTGGAATTAATATACCCAACGCAACAGTCATGAGTATCTACAACCCGGAACGATTTGGCTTAAGTTCACTCCATCAATTAAGAGGTCGCGTTGGGCGAGGTGATAAACCAGGTTTTTGCTTTCTTGTTTTAGATAAAGAAATCTCCCAGGAAGCCTTTCAGCGACTTGAGGTGATAGAAAAAAATCTAGATGGTTTTGTTATTGCGGAAGAGGATCTTAAATTCAGAGGCGAGGGAGATCTTTTTGGAGTGGATCAATCAGGAAGTGTCTCACAAAAGAAATTAGCAAACTACCTCGTTCACTCGGCCATATTGGAGGAAGTTGTTTCTGACTTGAACAGGCTTAAAGTTATTTCACCACACTTAATAGACCCTATCCTTGAAAAGCTCGCAAAAAATCAAAAAATACTGGATACTATTTAAGAGGTTTGCCCATGATCCAATTTGAAATTATTAAAAGCCCAGATCGAGATATTCAGAAAGATTTTATATTTTTTCATAATGAAATCTTTTTTGGCCATAGCAAAGGACATGTTCGAATAAATGATGCTCAAATAAGTAGTACACACATCATGATAGAGATTATTGAGAATGAGCTCATTCTTCACCCACAGTTAGGTGTGGATCACTATCTCATTGATGGAAAACGAGCCACATCGGTTAGAAAACTTCGGGTTGGGCAATCCATTACGATAGGTGAAACTGAATTTAAGATTAAAGACTTTAAATATACTGAGTTTAAATCAAAGAAGACTATTCTTGATGAAAAACTTGCACATTTAATTGAACAAGAATCTTCTAAGCTTATTATCATTGAAGATCTTGCGGGAATGATGAAGCAAGATGTTTAAACTTAATCATGCAAATTTTTTTAATACAGATGATAATGAGCAGATTTTTTATCTAACAAACTTTTTAACTCATGAACCCTCACGTCCAACGCTTGTCTTAAATTATGGACTAGTTTGTAGTAATCATCACTGGAAGTATCAGGTCGAATATTTTGATGAAAAGGGTTATCAGATTTTACTCCATGACTACAGAGGGCATTTTCAATCATCTGGCGCTCAGAATATTAAAAAGCTCACTTTTCCACAAATGGCAAAAGACATTAAAGGAATTTGTGATTTCTTAAAGATCAAAAAAACTTTTATGCTTGGTCATAGTATGGGAGTTAATATCACGCTTCAGATTGCAAAGGATTATCCTGAACTCGTTCAAGGGATGGTTCTTATTTCAGGAACTTTCATGGCCGTTAATGATGTCATGTTTGATTCAAATATTATGGAGTTTATAACTCCATTCTGTGTGGCCGGGCTTGAAAAATACCCTGAAGTTTTCAAAGCAATTTGGACATCCACTGGCATGAATCCACTGGTTAAGCATATTATTCATACTACTGGCTTTAACAAAGCTATGGTTTCTAAGGAATTTATTGAAATTTATATCAACCGTCTTGGTCAATTAGGCCCAGAAGTCTTTTTCCAACTTTTCTCTGAAATGATGAAAATTAATATTTCTTCATCGTTAGAAAGCATGCAAATACCTGCTCTCATCATGGGTGGGCTTAAAGACAACGTTATTCCCAACCATTTGCAAAGAACTCTGGCAAATTTATTACCCCTCTCAGAAAGTTATTATCTTCCTACTGGATCACATGTTCCACAGGCAGACTTTCCTGATTTAATTAACCAAAGAATTGAACTTTTTATTAGTAAATAAGAAATTAATCAATCTTCATTTCTTTAACATCAAGAATAGGCTTAAAAATTCTTTTCATGGCCGAACGAAGTTGGGATTTTTTGTACTCCTGATGAGAAGCCTCACCTTGAGTGTTTTTGAGATGGCTTTCATAATCTGTGATTTGGACTTCAAAAGGATAAAAGAAACGAACATCTCGAGAAATGGCGGATGTATCAAGGCTTAATAAGCTTTGAGATAATGGGTTGGCTTTATCTTTTAAAGCCATTTTTCTAACTTCATTAAATGATGCCATAAAAGGATTTCTATATTTAATGAGTTGTCGGCCCGTAAAATGAATGGCGCGGTATTCATCAGATGAATGAATATTTTTTTCACCGCGAATAGCCGATTGAGGAGCAGCTTCTGCAATCAATACATTTAGCTTCTGATAAAAATCATCCTCTGCCATATCAGATCTTATTGTTGTTTTATAAAGAGAAAAGACTTTAGTTCGTAACATACCTAGGTCGATTAATGTATTTTGAGATCGACTTGGCTTAATGTTATTGATCATAATGACATAATTAGTATGTAAGAATTTTATCACTCGTAATGCATCTAGCTTGTTATAAGTAATAATCCTCACTCCAATCCTATCAAAAAGCTCCTCAGCGACATTCTCCTGTTTATGGAGAAGTTTTATAATGATTGAGTCACGGGTTTTCTTGGCCTTTGTTTGAAAATCATAAAGAGGAATAGAAACACCTGATTCATTTTTTAAAAAAAGTCGATTTTCATCATCTCTATGTATGAATTTATAAAACCGATCAAAAATTTGTTGTTGAACAGTTGAAAAATACCTTGCCCTTAAATCCTTATCTGTATGCAAAATAGTATGCATCACTTTGAGAATGACACCGGCCCAAAGCGCTTCTTCTGTTTTAAGCTTAAATTGTGAATTTCCTGTTGCAGCTAAAAAAAGATCCGAAATATTTGTGATTGTATAAAGATAATTTGGAACTTTGAGGTCTAGTCCCTCTGGATTTCCTTCAATTAGAAAATATCTTTTAATAAATTGTACCGCTTCTTGAAAAATCCCAAAAAGTTCAGCAGCTTCA